>DAOTYB010000051.1:0-3923 GCA_034435315.1 Anaerolineae bacterium
GGGCAAACCAATGCGCCGGGTGGCATCACATGCAAACCAGCAGGACACAACCGAGTCTTGGTGCGCGATGCCGCATAGGCAATACCGCCAATAATCGCCACGAGGAAGATCAGCATCCCCCCACCGATTCCGAGTTTTACTCCTAAAGGCAGATCGGTGATTTCTTCAATCAGGGTAGGGTAAACAATGGTCACCCGTACACTTTTCTCGTTTTGCCCTTTTTGATCGTATGCCCGCACCGTCAACTGATGATCGCCTTCCCTCACTTTTTTGGTTTCCCAGACGAAATTGTACGGTGCAACCGTGGCGGTATAAACGGGGGTATTGTCCACAAGGAACACCGCTTGCGCAAGGACATTGGCGGTAACAATTTGAGGCGCGATCGTCACATTACCTTTGAGAATCTGATTGTCCTTCAAGTCCTTACGTTCGTCACCTTCCTTGTAATACAAGCGAATGAAGGGTTTCGTAAGGATTGTTCGAGGTAAATTCACCGTGGCGCGTGTTTCCGTTTGTCCAAGCGGCGTCTTGACATTGATCTGCAGTCCATGATCCCTGTCATCGGGAATCAAGTCGGAGTCGTATTTGACACTATATTGTGTCTTGAGTTGGGTGCTGATAGATTTAAATAAACTCGTCAACTCGGAAGGGGTCTGGGTTCTCTGGAAGGTTCCTCCCGTCAAGGCTGCCAAGCGTGCAAGCGCAGCGGCATCAATCTCGTTCCCCAAACCAATCGTGTGAATGGGCAAACGCGCGTCTCGCGCCGCCGTTACCACACTGTCGAGCGTGGATACGCTACCCGGCTCAACTTTGTTGGTTACCTTGTTCAATTTTTCGTCTTTGCCATCGGTGAACAAAATAACCGCTCGCATCCCCGACGCCTGGGCAATGCCTTTGATGCATTTAAACGCCGCATCGTACAATGGCGTACCTGGCTCGGAATCAGGTTGAAGGAGCTCAATCAAGTTCTTGAGCAGATTCTTATCATAGGTCAATGCCAATTCGCGTGCGGGATCACTGCCGAGGGGAGTCGTGATATTCACCTGATCGCTAAAAGCAATCAGCGCCGCCTGGTCTTTTTCCCCCAGCCCTTCGTCAATAAAGGCACGTGCCGCTGCTTTAGCATTGTCAAAAGGTTGTCCCACCATGCTACCGCTACGGTCAATCGCTAAACAAACGGCGATGGGTGCATTCATATTGGAAAATGACTTGGCCTCCTTGACGGTAACTGCTCGTCCGTCTTCCAAGATCTGAAAGGCGGATGCCTCTAAATTGGGAATGAGAACTCCATTCGCATCCAAGACGTTCACAAATACTTCCATCTCTGGAAATGCTTTGGGGTTCACGCTGGTTACCGAGAGAGCGATATTCGCGCCTTGCATGTACGCCACCGCGGGCCAACATAACATCACCCCTACACTCAACACTAGTGCAAACAGGACTGCTTGATGTTTTTTCATCTTAACCTCCTCGAAACTATGATTGGTCATCCAAACTCGGATTCAATGCAATAACGATCATCACCGCGAACACTACCGCTAAAAAGGTCAGTCCGCTCACACTGACTACAATTGGGAATTTTGGTTCTTTTTCCTGAACAAACGCTACCACCAAACCAACAATAATAGATTCAGCCACAGCCAATGCCAATAGTCCGCCTACTTTGAGAACAAGGATGAGCCAGTTGGTGGTTTTTGCACCCGTATTCACGGGAACAGCGGTTACTGTCTGAGGCGGCTCGGCAACAACCGACATAGCCGGTGAGGGCATTGCCACGTCAGGCACCGCCACCGATTCGTCTGATGCTGCTGGCAGGTGGGCAGGTTTGGGTAACGGCTTGCCGAGTCGCTGGGTGTCAAAATCTTCCTGACGCAAGTGACTCTCAAGTGGCTGGGCCTCACCGTTCAACACGCGTGCGACAACCACAGAAATGTTGTCAAGACCGCCGCGTTGATTAGCAGCTGTCACAAGAGCATTGCATACCTTTTGTGGATCAGGGATCGTCATGAGCCAATACGTAATCTCATCATCCGACAACATATTGGTTAAACCATCGGTGCAGAGCAAGAGCACGTTGCCAGGGCGCAAGTCAATCACCTGACGGTCAATCCGAATGACGCTACTCACCCCAAGCGCACGCGTGATCTGATTCTTACGGGGATCGTTGGCTGCTTGCTCACGGGACATTTTGTTTTGCTCGACTTGCTCTTGGACCCACGAATGGTCGGTGGTCAGTTGGATCAATCTGCCATTGTCCAGCAAATAAGCCCGACTGTCGCCAGCATGTCCCAGGACGACTTGACCTTGGGCAATCAACGCGGCCGTGATGGTTGTGCCCATCCCGCGGTGCTTTCGATCGCGCACGGCGAGATCATAGATTTCTCGATTCAGTCTCTCCAAAACTTCCTTGATGACCAAAATATTGTAATCGTTTCGCCCGGGATCATAACTGACCCAATCGCGATAGGCAGACGAGGTAAAGAGTTCCCGCAATGTATGCGCGGCATATTGGCTGGCAACCTCGCCGGCTTGATGACCTCCCATCCCATCAGCGACTGCAAGCAATGCGTCAAAATCGTCAACGATTTCACCTGGGCCCAGCACGCACACACTATCTTCATTCGATTCACGTACACGTCCCCGATCGGTCGCCGCGCCAATGACCAGTCTCAGCGGCATTATTCCTCCTTCCCGGTTTTAACATGCATAAAGACAAAAATCGTCTCGCCGATTTTTATGCTCATGCCATTCGCCAGTGCTCGTTTTTGAATCCTTTCCCATTCACCCTTGGCTGTACGTACAAATGTTCCATTAGCACTGGCAAGATCGTACAGCACAAACTTGCCAGTTTCCAAACGTACGCGGGCGTGCTGACGTGAAACGGCATCATCATCGAGAACGATATCATTGGTATCGGCTTTGCGTCCGATATTGGTCGTTTCGCCTAGTTGGAATGCTTTACCTTGATGCACACCCGTCTGAATGACCAAATATGCCAGCGCAGGTGGCGCGGTATGGAGTAGGCGCGTTGGCGGTGGTTGAGGTCTTGCACCTGTTTCATCACTTGTGCCCATCACCTCTGTAGGTGGTGCTGGGGCAGCCAATGGGGTAGGTGGTGGAGGCGTATAAGCCGGTTGCGTCGGTTGTATTGACGGAGAAGGCGAAGGTGGCAGAAACGCCGGCGTAGGTTCGTATGCAGCGGGAGCAGTACCTGGCTTGTCGTATTGACAGTACGGACAAAATGACCATGAAGGATCGCGCGGTTTACCACAGTTGGGACACCGATTAATGGACGATGCACCAATCCCGAGTGCGTAAAGCGGCAAACTGGCTAACGCGAGGACGGTTGCCAGAACCCCAAGTAATGCAAGTGGAATCAATATGGGCGCAAGTGATCTCTGGAGGGCAGTCACGATTGCCAAGACCACAGAAGGCAAAATGAGCACAGCCGCTAGCACACTGACTATCTTCCAGAGTAGGGCTTCTAGTTGTCGCCGTTGGGTGTCGAAGAAAATACCAAACACGGTCAAGAGCGCGATGGTGAAGGCAATGAACGCGCCCCAATCATACCAATACGATTGCAGTTGGTCCATATCTAAACTCCTCAAGGGAATAAATTTTCTAACGTGCGCATTCTTCTCCGATGCGGATCATTGGTAATACGCGTCAGACGTGTTGCTTGGAAGTATCACCACTTTGGTAAAGACCTCGGTATGATGTATTTTCCAGGTTTCTTCTTGCCGCGCTATTTGATAGCGATTGACCACTTCTTGAAGCTGTTTCGCACCGGTTTGATATACCGTCATCCACGTAACTACTCAGCCAAGACTGAACTTGGACGGTTTTTGTATTGAAAAGTATACCTACGTCAGCGATAATGGTGGCGATGCCACCAATACCACTCCCGACGCAAGAACAAGTTC
>DAOTYB010000052.1:0-3290 GCA_034435315.1 Anaerolineae bacterium
CCGGCGGCATTGCGACTGGAGGGACTGCGTTTGCTCAAATACAACGGCTATCTCCGTTGAATGTCAGTGTGGTGTAAGGTTCACGTTACGAAACAGGAAGGCAAAGATGTCTTCCTGTTTTTTATTCTATTTGAGGCGACAGACTAGCGCGATCTGAAGAACAGTTATACTACTCGACGATGTCAGACGGATTGTCTAAATTAGGTGTAGGAAAGGAGGAACAATGAATACCATCTACCACTCCGATTGGATGGGCAAGGCGATTGTAGCGGTTATTAGCGCCATTGTGTTGCTCATTGTCGCAGCGTTTCTGCTGGGCAGCATGACCTCTGAACAATTACAATGGCTCCATCCTCAAATTGCCCAAGCCATCGCTGATTTCAAGAGAGAACAAACACGCAACTTGCAACTGACGAATGACCAATTGCAAGAGGAGATTCGTGGGCGGCAAATCGAGAATAAAAAGCGTCAAGCCCTTGCAGACATTGAGATTGCCGATAGACGGACGTGGAGTACGGAATGGCCCAAACTGTTACAAACACTCGTCGCAGCCATAGCAGATGCTATTCGCGTAATGAGTGTGGGATTCATTCTACTCATCGGATATAAATTCTTTCAGCAATACCGTCCCAGCGTGTCGCGGTATCCCGCACGAGCACCAGCCACAGTGTTACCCTTTCGCCAACCTTCGACGCGAACCTATGCCTTTGAGATTGATTCGCTTATTGAGACAAACGGGTTGATTGTGCGCCCTGAGACACCAGCAGAGAGAGCACGCTATCAGTTCTTGCGCGAGCTAGGTCGCCGTCGTGAAGCAGAACTTCGGGCAGCAAGGAACAGGAGTGAAACAGGGACTTGATTGTATCCAGATGAGAGAATGCCACTTGTCCTGTGGAGGAACAATGAACCTTCACATACTTTTGGTCAACACTGTTCTGCCTGTCTTTTTGATGAGCACGCTGGTCACCGCGCTCTTTGCCTACTGGTTCGCCCTCGCCGCTGTAGTTACTCACGTGCCATCCGTCGAGACACGATAGCCGCTAGCCCCACCCCCTGCCCCCTCCCCACGCCGTTCTGCGGCGTGGGGAGGGGGAATCAGGGGAATGGGTGAGGGCGGGCGGCGAAGCCGCCCGCCCTCACCCATCCTCCCATCTCCCCCTGCTCTCCCCGCAAAGCGGGGAGAGCAGGGGGCAGGGGGATGAGTGGGGTTGTTCCCAAAGACGGCAGAATTCAGACTCAGCCATCGGCTTGCGTTAGCATCGGTTTCTAAGCGACGGTGAGCGATGCGGTGGGCTGAGTAGTTATTCGCCGCCGCGCGCAGTTTGAGTAAAGTTGAATCCACCGCATAGAAAACGTAGCACCCGATCAGCACCGTGCTATGGTAGCGGTCAGCGGTCATCCGTTAAGTTGTGCATAGACGCACACGCCCACCACGAAAGATGAAAATCGAACAACGGTCGCCAGTCAGCCGTCGGCGGTCGTATTTCAAAGGAGGTGAGCCCCAATGACCTGACATGAGCGAGGAGTGAACAGTCTCCCCTGTTCACTCCTCTTCAATTTTGCCCCTCTGCCATCTTGTGCTAAAATACCCTGCGATGAAACACTGGCTAGTCTATGTAACTCTCCTCGCGGTGGCGTGGCTCATCACGGCACCCTCACATTCACAAGCCCAATCACCTCGCCCGCCCCTCGTCCTCGCTTTTTACTACAACTGGTACGACGAAAAAACCTGGGACCTTAGCCGCGTTCCCGACTTGCCCATCATCAAGTACGCCTCGCGCGACCCGAACATTATGGCGCATCACATCCAGCAAGCCAAAAGCGTCGGCATTGACGCGTTCGTCGTCTCGTGGTGGGGCCCCGGCAATCCGACCGACGACAACTTTAAGGTGATGCTTGGACTGGCGCGTCAGGCGAACTTTCAACTGGCGGTGGATTTCGAAGTCAATGCGCCTTTCTTTCGCTCCAAACACGATGTGGTCCAGGCGCTCAAGTACTTGATGAGCACCTACATCTATCACCCGGCGTATTTGAACGCGGTCGTCTCGCCGAATCGTTCGAGCGATTGTGGCGTGCTACCCAGTCAGGTGCGCAATTGCGGTACCAAGCCGGTGATTTTCTTCTGGCGGCAACAACTCTACTCGGTGGACGAGTGGAGAGCAATTCGCGATCAGGTGGATCCCGAACGCCGCACCGTGTGGATCGAAGAGGGCACCGACGAAACGTACCTGCGCGTCTTTGACGGTCATCATCTCTATATGATTGCGTGGGCAAAGAACCCGTACGCCGAACTGAACAAGTGGCCCCGCCGCATTCGCAACTTTGGCGCAGATAAAATCTGGGTCGCCACCGTCAACCCCGGTGCGGACAATCGTAAAGTCCCCACGCAACCAGAAAAAGTCGTGCGCGATCGCGAGAACGGCAATTACTATCGCGAAACCTGGCGCGCCGCCTTTAGCAGCTATCCCGATTGGATCGTGATCTGCAGTTGGAACGAGTGGCCCGAAGGCACGATGATCGAACCATCGGTGACGTACGGCAATCTGTATCTCGACATCACGCGCGAGTACATTGCGCAATTCAAAGCCGGCTTGCCAACACCCACACCAACGAACACGCCAACGCATACGCCCACGCGCACACCAACAGCGACCGCAACGCCCACGGTGACGCCCACCGCCACCGCCACGCTCACTGCGACCGCGACGATCACGCCCACCGTGTCGTCAACGACCAACACAATCTTCGTGCTGGAAGAGCACGGTCAACCCGATGGCAACGTTCTCGCGACGATTGTCGTTTCGGGCACGTTGCGCGTGCGCGCCTTGCCCAGCACTGACGCGGAAATCCTGGGACGCTTGCGCGACGGAATCACGGTCACATTGCTCGCGCGCACCAATGATTCGGCGTGGTGGCAGATTACCTACAACGGAAAACAGCGCGGGTGGATCGCCGCCGATTTCACCAATCCCCTTGGCGAGACCGAGACGTTACCTGTGCGGCGCTGGGTGACTATTACACCTACCCCGACGATGATGCCCACCCAGACACCCACACCCACACCGACTTTTATGCCTACTCCCACCGCAACGTTCACACCTGTGCCCACACCCACCCCAACGCCGACCGCAACGTCGTGGTGGAGAAACATCTTTCCATTCCTCCCGTGAGTTAACTATAGTTTTTAAGAAAAAGATTTTGGGCGACTATGCAACGGCTTCCACTCCCAGGGTCTCGCAGTACTTGCCCATCAGTCTTTTAATCGATTCGGGCAACTGGGCAAAGTATTG
>DAOTYB010000053.1:0-13356 GCA_034435315.1 Anaerolineae bacterium
ATTCGTGAAGGTGGACGCACGGTGGGTTCGGGGATTATTACCAAAGTGATTGAATAGTACCAGTGTTCAGTAGTCACAGTGTTCAGTATTCAGTATTCGAGTATTCAGTATTCAGACTGACCACTGACCACTGACCACTGAACACTGAAAACTGAACACTGGACACTGAACACTGAATACTGCTCCGGGGAGACTATGGCTCGACAAAAGATACGCATTCAACTCAAAGCATACGATCATCGTGTACTCGATCAATCTGCCAAACAGATTGTCGAGACGGCAGAGCGCACAGGTGCGGTGGTTATCGGTCCCATTCCGTTACCGACCAAAATCGAACGGTTTACGGTTCAACGCGCCACCTTTATTGACAAGGACTCGCGCGATCAATTCGAGATTCGGACGCACAAACGCTTGATTGATGTACTCGAGCCCTCCTCCAAAACGATTGACACGCTGATGCGCTTGAATTTGCCCGCCGGTGTGGATATTGAAATCAAACTTTAGTTGTCTCGTCGCGTAGACGGGTAGTCAGAGCGTCAACTGACTGTGTTCGACGATGCGATTGGAGACTAGTTGACTAAAGGACTAGTTATGGCAGAAGGATTGCTCGGCAAAAAATTGGGGATGACACAAATCTTTAACGAGAAAGGTGAAATTATCCCTGTTACTGTGATGGAAGTGGGACCCTGCTTTGTCACGCAGGTCAAGTCGCCGGATAAAGATGGCTATAGTGCGATCCAGTTGGGATTCGGCGAAGCGCGCCGCTTGAACAAGCCCCAGCGCGGACATCTTAAGCAATTGCCTCCACTCAAGTATCTGCGCGAGGTTCGCACCAGCAACATTGCCAACTATCATGTGGGGCAAAAACTGAACCTCTCGCTTTTCAAAGTGGGCGACCTGGTGGATGTGTCCGGCATCTCGAAAGGTAAAGGGCATGCCGGTGTCGTCAAGCGCCATCACTTTCGTGGTGGTCCCAAGACGCACGGTCAATCGGATCGCCTGCGCCGCCCCGGCGCAAGCGGTGCCACGACCACACCCGGTCGCGTGCTCAAAGGTTTGCGGATGGCGGGACAACTCGGTAATCAAAAGACAACGGTGCTGAACCTGGAAGTGGTTTCCGTTGACCAGGAGCGCAACCTCCTCGCGGTCAAAGGCGCGGTACCGGGAGCAACCGGCGGCATTGTCTTTGTCCGCAAGGCGCGCAAAGAAAAGCAAGTCGCCAAGCCGCAGCCGACGGCAAAGAAGGGCAAAGCGTGAATCAATGAGCCAATGTGCCAATGAACCAAACGCTGCGCTCAATGAACCAATGTGCCAATGAACCAATGAGTCCAATGATATACTGTTGGGCAAATGGTTTGGCTCATTGGCACATTGGATAATTGGCTCATTGGCTTTGGCTCATTGGACAATTGGCTCATTGAGTTTGACTTGGGGAGTCTGATATGCAAGTTCCTTTGTATAATCAAGCCGGTCAGCAGATTGGCACGACAGAATTGCGCGACGATATTTTTGCGATTGAACCGAACGTACCCGTGATGCATCAAGCCCTGGTGCGTCAACTGGCGAACGCGCGACAGGGTACCGCCGATACCAAGACGCGCGCCGAGGTGTCGGGTGGGGGCGCCAAACCGTGGCATCAAAAAGGCACAGGTCGCGCGCGCCAGGGTTCGATTCGCGCGCCGCACTGGCGACACGGTGGCGTTGTCTTTGGTCCCACCCCGCGTTCGTACGAACAAAAAATGCCGCGCAAGATGCGCCGTCTGGCGTTGCGTTCGGCACTTTCGGTCAAAGTGGCGGAAGGGCAATTTCGTGTGGTGGACGAGATGAAACTCGACGCGCCCAAGACGCGGGAGATGGAAAGAATTCTGGATAACTTGCAGATTCCCTCCTCCGCGCTGATTCTTTTGCCCGCAGCCAACCCGGCAGTTCAAAAATCGGCAGCGAATTTGCCCGATGTCAAGACGTTGCGCGCCAACTATCTCAACGTGCGCGATCTGCTTCAGTACGATTGGTTGGTCATGCCACTCGACGCCATCAAAGTGATCGAGGGCTATCTAGGACAATGAGGTTTGCTTATGCATCTCTACCAAGTGTTGAAACGACCGCTGACCTCCGAAAAGACTGTTAATCTCAAAGATCAACATCAATACGTGTTCGAAGTGGATCTGCGGGCAACCAAACCATTGATCAAGCAAGCCGTCGAAAAGGCGTTCAATGTGCAGGTGTTGAGCGTCAATGTGATGCGGATGCCGCACAAACGGCGCCGCTATGGTCGGCGCATCGTTTACAAGCCCGCATGGAAAAAAGCCGTCGTCACCATACCGGCAAATCAGCGTATTGAAATGTTCGAGGGTGTGTAGAAATGGCTATCAAAATCTATAAACCCACGTCGCCGGGACGCCGCCATATGTCCACCTCGACGTTTGAGGAGATTACCAAAACCAAGCCGGAAAAATCGCTTACCGTGACCCTCGAACGTCAGGCGGGACGGAACAATCAGGGGCGCATTACCGTTCGCCATCGCGGCGGCGGCACGCGTCCCAAATATCGTCTGGTGGATTTTCGGCGCGATAAAATCGGTATTCCGGCGCGCGTAGCGGCTATCGAGTACGATCCCAATCGTTCGGCGCGTATCGCGCTTTTGCACTATGCCGATGGAGAAAAGCGTTACATCCTCGCGCCGCAGGGACTGATGGTCGGCGATACGGTGCTGGCGGGTCCCGAAGCCGAAGTCAAGCCGGGCAACACCTTGCCCATCAGCGCGATTCCGGTCGGCACCTTGATTCATAACATCGAATTGCACAAGGGACGTGGTGGACAACTGGCACGCGCCGCAGGCACAGCCGCACAACTGATGGCAAAAGAAGGCAAGTACGCGCAGGTGCGTTTGCCCTCTGGCGAAGTGCGATACGTCCACGTCGAATGTATGGCGACGATTGGCGCCGTCGGTAACGCGGAATGGAACACCATCAAGATTGGCAAAGCCGGCCGTAAACGGCATATGGGCTGGCGACCGACGGTGCGCGGTTCGGCGATGACGCCGCGCGATCACCCGCACGGTGGTGGTGAAGGTCGCGTGGGCGTCGGTATGCCGGGTCCCAAGACGCCGTGGGGCAAGCCCGCACTCGGCAAAAAGACCCGCCGCCGCAAGTACACCGATCGGTTCATCGTCAAACGACGAGCAAAGAAATGATCCCATGTGCCAATGAACCAATGAGCCAAAGGGACGAAAGACGAAGGACGAATGACAAATGACGAATGACGGATGACGAATGGGCAAATGACAAAAGTTTTGGCACGTTTGGCAGATTTGGCACATTTGATTTGGCTCATTGGCACATTGGCTCATTGGTTCATTGATTTTGGCTCATTGACCAGGAGGTTTTATGGGGCGTTCACTGAAAAAAGGACCGTTTGTACAACCGAAATTGTTAAAACGTATCGAGCAGATGAACAAGACGGGGGAAAAGCGCGTCCTCAAAACGTGGTCGCGTGCTTCGACCATCTTTCCGCAAATGGTTGGGCATACGATTGCGGTGCATGACGGACGGCGGCACGTTCCCATCTATATCACCGAGAATATGGTTGGCCATCGTTTGGGAGAATTTGCCCCCACGCGCCATTTTCGGGGTCACTCCACCAAAGAAAAAACAGCCGAAGGCGGCAAAGGGAGTTAGCGGATGGCAGAGTATCAGGAGATTTTTGGCATCGCGCGCTATATTCGCATGTCGCCGTACAAAGTGCGTTTGGTTGCCAATTTGGTGCGTGGCAAGCGCGTGGATGACGCGATCGGCATTTTGAGCGTTACCCCCAAAGCCGCTGCGCGCGAGGTGATCAAAGCCATCAATGCGGCCGCCGCCAACGCGACGAACAACTATGGCTTTGAACGCGAGAACCTGTACATCACCACGATTCTGGCGGATGAGGGTCCACGACTCAAACGCATCAAAGCCGGCGCGCGCGGGCGTTATAAACCGATCATCAAACGCTCTACGCATATCACGGTTGGCGTGGCAGAACGCACAGAGGAGTCATAAATGGGTCGCAAAATTCATCCGTACGGCTTTCGCCTGGGCATCATCAAGGATTGGCGTTCCAAGTGGTACACGGCTAACAAGAAAACCTACGCCGAGCAACTCAAAGAGGATACCGCGATTCGTCGGCTGGTACGGGAACGCGTGGGACATGCAGGCATTTCTGATGTACGCATCGAGCGGTTTCCCAAACAAGTGACGGTGTATGTGCATACCGCCAAGCCCGGCATTATCATTGGACGCAAAGGTGCCAGTGTGGCGCAATTGCGTAAGGATCTAGAAGAACTGACTCGGCAAAAGATTAAACTCGAAGTCATCGAAGTCACGCGGCCGGAGATTGATGCGCGTCTGGTCGCTGAAAGTATTTGTCAGCAGATCGAAAAACGCATTTCGCACAAGCGCGCGATGAAACAGGCGATCTTGCGTGCGATGCGCGCCGGAGCACTGGGCATCAAAATTACCGCCGGAGGACGGCTGGCTGGTTCAGAAATGGCGCGCCGCGAGATGGTCAAAGAAGGGCGCATCCCGCTCAATACCTTGCGCGCCAATATTGATTATGCGCGTTATGAGGCATTGACGACCTATGGCAAGATCGGCATCAAGGTCTGGATTTACAAAGGGGATGTGATGCCAGAACAACGTCAAGCCGAAATTATGCAACAGGTTCAAACGGTCACGGCGCAAGCCGATACGATGGCAGGAGAAGCGTAAGATGTTGATGCCGAAACGGGTCAAATACCGTAAACAACATCGCGGACGCATGAAAGGCAAAGAGACGCGTGGCGTCACGCTCGATTTTGGCGACTATGGCTTGCAAGCCCTCGAACCGTGCTGGCTGACCAGTCGGCAAATCGAAGCGGCGCGTCGCGCCGTGGTGCGCTTTGTCAAGCGCGGCGGCAAACTCTGGATTCGGGTCTTTCCCGACCATTCAGTCACCGTCAAAGGTGCAGAAACCCGCATGGGCGGTGGCAAGGGCGCGCCCGATCACTGGGTCGCGGTCGTCAAACCCGGGCGGGTCTTGTTCGAAATCAGTGGGGTGAAAGAAGAGACGGCGCGCGAAGCCATGCGTCTTGCCGGTCACAAATTGCCGATTAAAACACAGTTCATTGCGAGAATGGAGACGTCGGCATGAAAGTCACTCAATTGAGAACGCTGGACGATGCCGCGTTGCAGAAACAATTGGACGATTTATATCAAGAATTGTTCAACTTGCGTTTTCAACGCGCCGCGAAACAACTCAGTAACCTGAACCGCTTGACTGAGGTCAAGCGCGATATTGCACGCGTCAAAACGATTCTGCGCGAACGTCAGATTGCCCGCGAGAGGAGCGCCGTATGACAGCCCAACGCAAAGTGATGCAAGGTCGCGTGGTCAGCGACAAGATGCAAAAGACGGTGGTGGTCGAAGTAGAATCGCGCTATATCCATCCTCTCTACGGCAAAGTGGTGCGCCGCGTCCGCCGCTTTATGGCCCACAACGAGGCGCCCCATCTCGCTCAACAGGGCGATCTGGTCAAGATTATCGAAGCGCGTCCCTATTCGCGGCACAAGCGCTGGCGCGTCAGCGAGATTGTGCAACGTGGTGTGGTCATTGAACAAGTTCGCGATAAAGAATTGGAAGAACTACGCGCCAAAGAAGAAGCCGAGCGCGCCGCGCGGCGCGCCGAAGAAGAACGTCGCGCCGCGGAACGCCTGGCGAAACTGGCGGGCGAACAGGTGGAAGGCATAACTTCAGAGGACGCAGAAACGGAGGCGGTATGATTCAAGCCACAACGCGTCTCGTTGTTGCCGATAACACCGGCGCGCGCGAGATTATGTGCATCCGCGTGATGGGCAGCGGCAATCGCAAGACCGGCGGTGTGGGTGACATCATCATCGCGACGGTCAAAGCGGCGATTCCCAATAGCGCCATCAAAAAAGGCGAGATTGTGCGCGCGGTCATCGTGCGGACAGCTAAAGAGTACGGTCGTCCCGATGGTTCGTACATTCGCTTTGACGACAACGCGGCAGTCCTTCTGGAAGGCAATTCCAATAATCCCAGGGGCACACGCATTTTCGGACCCGTCGCGCGCGAATTGCGCGACAAGGGCTTTATGAAAATCGTGTCGCTCGCGCCGGAGGTGTTGTGATGCTCAAGATTCGCAAAGGGGATACGGTTCAAGTCATGGCAGGCGACGACCGCAACAAACGCGGCGAAGTGCGCCAGGTGTTCCCGCGACGCGCGCGCGTGATTGTCGCAGGCATCAATCTGGTCAAAAAGCACCAGCGGCGCACGGGCAATGTGCGAACGCAAGTCGGGATCATCCAGCGCGAAGCGCCCCTGTCCGTTGCCAATGTTGCGCTGGTGTGCAAACACTGTGGCAAGCCCACGCGTGTCGGCTTTCTGATGGAAGGTGGGCGCAAAGTCCGCCAATGTAAAAAATGTGGTCAGGCAATTGACTAGAAGTTAGAGGTAACTATGGCCAAGGCAGAACAGGCGAAGAAAGAGACCAAAGGCGCGCCACCCGCAGATAAAGCCATCAAAGGCGCGCCGGGGAAACGCTCCCGCTCAGCAACGCCACCACGTTTGAAAGAACGCTATCGCAAAGAGGTCGTGCCGCGCTTGATGAGCGAGTTTGGCTACAAGAACATTATGCAAGTCCCGCGCCTGGAAAAAATCGTTGTCAATATCGGTGTGGGTGAAGCCATCGGCAACGCCAAAGCCCTCGATGGTGCCGTGCGCGATTTGACGGTAATCACCGGACAAAAACCTCTCGTGCGCAAAGCCAAAAAGTCCATCGCAACGTTCAAACTGCGCGAGGGGATGCCGATTGGGGTCAAGGCGACCTTGCGCGGCGACAATATGTACTATTTTCTGGATCGGCTGATGAACATTGCCCTCCCCCGCACGCGCGATTTTCGCGGAGTCCCGCGCGATGCGTTTGATGGACGAGGAAACTATACGCTGGGCTTGCGCGAACAGTTGATCTTTCCAGAAGTGGACTATGATACGATTGACAAGATTCGGGGGATGGAAGTGAGCATCGTCACATCCGCCAAAACCGATGAAGAAGGGCGGCGCCTCTTGCAGTTGTTAGGGATGCCGTTCCGGGCACAGTAAACGGCAAGGAGGACGGGTGGCAAAAAAATCAATGATCAATCGCGAGTTGCATCGCAAGTATCCGACGCGAGTACGGAATCGGTGTACGCTGTGCGGACGTCCGCGTGGGTATATGCGGCGTTTCAAACTGTGCCGTATTTGTTTCCGGCGCGAAGCACTGGAAGGACACATTCCCGGCATCATCAAGTCCAGTTGGTAAACGCCCGGTGAGATAATCTCCACGAGTGGGTAAGGAGCAGGGACTAATGGTAAACGATCCCATTGCCGATATGTTGATCCGCTTGCGCAATGCGGCGGCGGTACGCCATACGCAGGTGTTGATGCCTGCCTCAAAATTGCGCGTGGCAGTTGCCAAAACGTTAAAAGATGAAGGCTTTATCGAAAAACTCGAAGTGACCAAAGACAAACCCCAGCCGCAGTTGCGCGTGTGGTTGCGGTATGACGAAAAGAAACGCCCCGTGTTGACCGGCGTGCGGCGCGTCTCCAAGCCGGGTCGGCGCGTCTATGTGAGCAAGTCCGAAATTCCCTGGGTGCGCCACGGCCTGGGGATCGCCATCGTTTCGACGACGCGCGGGGTCATGACCGGCGCGCGCGCCAAACGAATGGGACTGGGGGGCGAAGTCTTGTGCTACGTCTGGTAACGATACGGTCGCACCAACGGCGTCACTCGTTTGGGAGGATGGAATGTCACGGATTGGAAAAAAACCGGTGCCGATTCCCGCTGGAGTCAAAGTGAATATTGAAGGTTCTACAGTCACGCTCCAGGGTCCCAAAGGCACTTTGACTCAAACTTTTGATCCCAATATGCAAATCCAGGTGCGCGATGGTCAGATTGTCGTCACCCCACCCGACGCCCCCGGCTATGCGGCGTTGCATGGCTTGACGCGCGCGTTAATCAACAATATGGTCATTGGTGTCACCGAAGGCTACAAGCGTACGCTCGAAGTGGAAGGCGTGGGGTATCGGGCGGAGCTGCAGGGCAAGAATCTGGTGCTTTCGGTGGGCTTGTCGCATCAGGTGACGATTACACCGCCGCCGGGCATCACCTTCGTTGTGGATAAATCGCAGCGTGTCTTTACGGTCGAAGGGATAGACAAACAAGTGGTGGGCCAAGTCGCCGCGCGTATTCGCGCGGTGCGCCCGCCTGAACCCTACAAAGGCAAAGGGATTCGCTATCAGGGTGAAAAGATTCGCCGCAAAGCCGGTAAAGCCGGCAAGACAGGTGGCAAATAACACAACCCGGCGCGGATAGAATCGCGCGATAAGGAAACAGGTATGAAAAAAACAGTGGAAAAGCATCTGCGCCGCGCGCGGCGGCATCGGCGCGTGCGCGCCAGAATCAAAGGGACACCCGAGCGCCCGCGTCTGAACGTGTTTCGGAGCGCGCGCCATATCTTTACACAAATTATTGATGATACCAGAGGGCATACCCTGGTGGCTGCCTCCACGCTGGAGGCCGAGATTCGCTCGCGCGCGGCACAATTGAACAAGACCGAAGAAGCCAAAGCGGTTGGCTTGTTACTTGCTCAGCGTGCTTTGAGTCAAGGCATCAAGCGCGTGGTGTTTGATCGCGGAGGCTACAAGTATCACGGTCGGGTAGCCGCACTCGCGAACGCGGCGCGCGAGGGGGGTCTCGAATTCTAGGCGAGTTGATTGGAGAGAGGGTACTACATGGCAAAAACCACAACCAAAAATCCGCGTGGACGGGAACGCGCGGTCGAGGACATTGGACCGAAATTCGACGAGCGCGTGGTTTCGATTACGCGCACCGCCAAAGTGGTCAAAGGTGGACGGCACTTTGGTTTTCGCGTCGTCGTCGTGGCAGGCGATAACAATGGTAGTGTAGGTGTGGGCGTTGGCAAGGCGCGCGAAGTGCCAGACGCCATCCGCAAAGGCACGGAACGCGCGCGCAAAGCCATGGTCAAAATCCCCCTCGCGGGGACGACGATTCCCCACGAAGCCATCGCCAAGTTCGGTGCCTCTCAGGTGTTGCTCAAACCCGCCACGCCCGGGACCGGCGTGATTGCCGCCGGCGGTGTGCGCGCGGTTCTGGAGTGTGCCGGCGTGCGCGATGTGTTGACCAAGTCGCTCGGTAGTTCGAATCGCTTGAACGTGGTGCGCGCCACCTGGGAAGCACTCAAGCAGATGAAGGATGTGAACGAGGAAGCCAAACGGCGCAACAAGCCGGTGCAGCAACTCGTGCCACCGTGGAGGAAGGTGTCTGATGTCAACTCCGGCTAAACTCCGCATCACCTGGGTCAAGAGTGCCATTGGATACAACAAGAAACAAAAAGCCACGATTGCGGCACTTGGCTTGCGTAAACTGGGTCAGGTGGTGGAACGTCCTGACACGCCGCAAATTCGGGGCATGCTGTTTGCCGTCCGCCATCTGGTCAAGTGGGAAGAGGTCAAAGATGAAACTGCATGACTTGAGACCTGCGGAAGGATCGAAACACCGCCGCCGACGTGTGGGGCGCGGCATTGCCGCAGGACAGGGCAAAACCGCTGGCCGTGGCACCAAAGGTCAACGCGCCCGCACAGGGCACGGCATCAAACCATACTTTGAAGGTGGACAGTTGCCGCTGGTGCGACGCTTGCCACACAATCGCGGCTTTACCAATATCTTTCGCACCGAGTACGAGGTGGTCAATCTCAGCGCGCTCGAAGCCAAATTCGATGCCGGCGCGCAGGTGACGCCGCAACTTTTGGCAGAACGCGGTATGGTGCGTTCGTCCGCACGCGTCAAAATCCTGGGCGATGGCACATTGACCAAGCCGCTAACGGTTCAGGCGCATGCTTTCTCAGCCAGCGCAAAGGAGCGCATCATCGCGGCAGGGGGAACGGCGGAGATAATTGGTCAATGAGCCAATTGCCCAATGTGCCAATGAGCCAAACCATTTGCCCAACAGTATCATTTGGCTCATTGGTTCATTGAGCGAAGCGTTTGGCTCATTGGTTCATTGGCACATTGGTTCATTGATTTTTGACGTGGAGGAACTATGCTGGACGCGCTGAAAAACGCGATGCGGTTGCCTGATTTGCGGAACAAGATTTTGTTCACGCTGGGGATTCTGGTGGTCTATCGCCTCGCCGCGCATATTCCGGTGCCAGGCATTGATTCGCAAGCCCTCGATATGGTCTTTCAAGCAAATCAATTGCTGGGATTTCTCGACTTGTTCTCTGGCGGCGCGCTATCGAACTTTTCGATTGTTGCGATGGGTGTGTATCCCTACATCACCGCGCAAATCATTATGCAACTGGCGATTGGGATTGTGCCACCGCTGGAGAAACTGTGGAAAGAAGGCGGCGAAGCGGGACGCGCGCGGATTACGCGCTGGACTTATTTGCTGACGGTCCCTCTGGCGGCACTGCAAGCCTTTGCTCAAGCGGCAATGTTGACGCAAAGCGATCCACCGGTGCTCTCCAATTTCGGTTTTCAAACGCATCCCCTCGAAACCGCTTCGGTGATTATCACGTTGACGGCGGGAACGATCTTTGCTATCTGGTTGGGGCAGTTGATTACCGAACAGGGCATCGGGAGCGGCGTTTCGATCATCATCTTCGGTGGTATCGTTGCCGGCGTGCCGCAACGCATCGGTCAGATGTTGCAAGGTAATCCGCTGACCATGCTCTTTTTCATTGGCATCACCATCATCACGATTGTCGGTATCATTCTGGTGCAGGAAGGACATCGGCGGGTGCCGGTGCAGTATGGCAAGCGCGTGCGTGGCACCAAGATCTATGGAGGACAAAGCACGCATATTCCGTTGCGCGTCAATTCATCGGGGATGATTCCGCTCATCTTTGCCATCTCTATCCTGATTTTCCCGGGCGTGATTGCTAGTTATTTTGCCGCGCCCCCCGGTCAACCCGAGAATATTGCCAACTGGATTGTCAACGCATTCAATCAAAACAGTCCGGTGTATTGGCTGGTCTATTTCGTGATGGTGGTTGGATTTACGTTCTTTTACACCGATATTATCTTTCGACAGCAGAATCTGGCTGAAGTGTTACAGCAGCAAGGTGGGTTCATTCCGGGGATTCGGCCGGGTAAGCGTACGGAAGAGTACTTGAACGGTGTGTTGCAACGCATCACGCTGGTCGGCGCGCTCTTTCTGGGCCTGGTGGCGATTTTGCCTTTTCTGATTCAAGATGTGACGGAAACCCAGGCAATGATCATCACCAGCACCGGCTTGCTGATTGTGGTGGGTGTGGTGCTGGACACGATGAAACAGTTGCAGGCGCAGTTGGTGATGCGTCACTATGAAGGATTCATCAAATAAGGTGGAGGCGAGCGTGAGCGACGCACCCCGATACATCATCCTGCTGGGTGCCCCCGGCGCAGGCAAGGGTACGCAAGCCGACCTGTTGCGCGCCCGTTTGGGACTGGCGCACGTTGCCAGTGGCGATCTCTTTCGCGAGAACGTGGCGAAACAAACGCCGCTGGGGCAACTAGCCAAGACGTTTATGGACAAGGGGGAATTAGTACCCGATGAAATCACGATCCAAATGGTGATGGAACGCATCGCGCGCGATGATTGTGCGCGGGGGGTTATCTTCGATGGTTTTCCGCGCACCCAGGCGCAGGCGCGCGCGCTCGATGCGGCACTCGCGCAAGCGGGCAAGCACATCAACGCCGTCATCTACATTCGCGTGCCGGACGCTGTGCTGGTCGAACGCTTGTCGGCGCGGTGGAGTTGTCCCACCTGTGGTGCCGTGTACAACCAGTTGACCCATCCGCCGCGCATCGCCGGGCAATGCGACAAGGATCACAGCGCGCTGACCCAGCGCGACGATGACAAGCCCGAAACGGTACGCCGTCGTTTGCAAGTGTATCACCAGCAAACCGCGCCACTCATCGAATACTATCAGCGCGCCGGCGTGTTGCGCGAAGTGGATGGCGTCCAACCCATCGAACAGGTGACCACAGCGCTCACGCAAATTGTCCAGACGACATTGTAACAGGTCAGCGGCGTGATCGTCATCAAATCGAAAAGCGAACTGGCGCTGATGCGCCAGGCGGGCCGCATCGTTGCCAGAACCCTGGCGGAACTGAAACAGTATGTTCGGCCCGGTGTGACGACGTACGAACTCGACCAACTTGCCCAGAGAATCATCACGCGACACGGTGCCGTGCCAACCTTCAAAGGCTATCGCGGCTTTCCAGCGTCCATCTGCACATCCATCAATCACGAAGTTGTGCACGGAATTCCCAGCAAGAAACGCGTGTTGAACGAAGGTGATATTATCTCGATTGATGTCGGGGCAACACTGGATGGTTGGATTGGCGATGCCGCGATCACCTTGCCGGTAGGACGCATCACCGAGCGCGCGCAGCGTTTGCTCGAAACGACCGAAGGCGCGCTCTGGAGCGCGATTGCCCAGTGTCGTGCCGGCAACTATCTGGAAAATGTCTCCGGCGCGATTCAGGATTACGCCGAGTCGCGCGGCTATTCGGTCGTGCGGGAATATGTGGGGCATGGTGTGGGGCGGCAGATGCACGAAGACCCCCAGATTCCAAATTTTCGACAGGGCAAACGCGGACCGCAACTGAAACCGGGAATGACCCTTGCACTCGAACCGATGGTGAACGAAGGTGTTGCCGAGACCCGTGTGTTACGCGATAAATGGACCGTGGTGACCAAAGACGGCAAACTCTCGGCGCATTTTGAGCACACTGTCGCCATCACCGACGGAGAGCCCGATATTTTGACGTTGCTGTAACGTGTTACATTAACCGAGTTGTGCATGGGCGCAGCCCCCCGCCACGACGGATGAAAAGATCCACGAAGGACACACGAAGAGTCACGAAGATTTTTTTCTTTGTGTTCCTTCGTGACCTTGGTGGACAAACGGATTTTCGAAGGAGTTGTTCATGGGCGCACGCGCCCGCCACGACGGATGAAAATAGAGGATGTAGGGCAAGTTTTTCAAATTTGCCCCACATTTTCGAAGGAGGTAAAGATGAAAGTACGACCCTCAGTAAAGCCACGATGCGAAAAATGTAAAATCGTTCGACGACGTGGTGTCGTGCGTGTCGTGTGCGAGAATCCAAAACATAATCAGCGACAGGGATAGTTAAAAATATCCACGAAGAACACGAAGGTTCACGAAGATTTTTTCTTCGTGTTCCTTCGTGACCTTCGTGGACAAATGGATTTTCGAAGGAGTTGTTCATGGGCGCACGCGCCCGCCACGACGGATGAAAATATCCACCAAGAAC
>DAOTYB010000054.1:0-12474 GCA_034435315.1 Anaerolineae bacterium
CGAAGGAGTTGCTCATGGGCGTAATCGCCCGCCACGACGGATGAAAATATCCACCAAGAACACGAAGATACACGAAGATTTTTCTTCGTGTTCCTTCGTGACCTTCGTGGACAAATGTATTTTCGAAGGAGCAGGTATGAACCTAGACCAGGCCGTTCAGTTATTGAACTGGCTCGACGAAGAACATCGCAAAGACAAGGCACAGATTGCCGAACTGGCAGGCCAACTCTCCCAGCACTATATCCTCATTGCCGGAATGAACAAAACGGTTCAAGACCTGGAAGAACGCCTCACGCGCTTGCAAAGCCAGTTTCTCCGTTTTGCACAACTGGAACAAGCCACCGGGCAAGTCAAAGCCGAAGTGCAAATGATGCTGGAACAGCACAACAAACTGCGCGCGCAGGCGGAAGAAGAGGCGTTTCGTTTGCGCCAGATCGAGCGCGAACGCATCGAACAGGTGTTGCAGACGCTTCAACTCCAGATCGAAGCCTTGCAACAATGGCAACGCACGATTGGCGGAGACCATGAACTCATCACGCGCCTCGATCTGTCGCTTGCCACGTTGCAACGCGAGATCGAAGAGGGGATTCGTCGTGACGAAGAACTGAACCATCGCTTGCAACTCATCGAAGAGTGGGTGCCCCGCTTTGGGCAAATGGCAACGGAACAACGCCAACTCAGCGAACGCCTGACCAAAGAACGCGCTGAATCCATCGAAGCCGCGCGTCGCGCCGAACAACAACGCGCGCGGCATATGGCTGAATGGGCAGAGCAAATGAAAGCCAGCCGCCGTGAAGTGGACGAGTGGATCGCGCAAATGCGCATCATTCAAGAACAACACAAAGAGAGTCGCAAGGTGTACAGCGAAATGCAAGAACTGGAAGAACGGCTCAAGCAGATGGAGACGCGACTTTTGCAATGGCAACGTCTCGTCGAGGAAACGCGCCGCAAGGAGCGCGATCAACTCCTCGCCGATGTGGACAAGCGCTGGCAGCAACAACTGGGCGAGTGGCAATTCCTGCGCGACGAATGGAGCAAACGAATGGCAGCGCTCACCGAGCGGATGAGCAAGTTGGAAGATTGGCGCCCCGAAGTGGCAAGCCAGTTGCACGAACTGGTCGAACGTCTGGACCGCGAGCGTCGCGAACGCTTGCTCCTCATCAGTGATATTGTCAAAACTCAGGCAGAACTCGAACGCGCGCGCATCGGACAAGCCGACAAGGTGTTGAACGAATTGATCAATCGCATCGAAGGTGAAAAAGTCGGCGCCAAACCCAAATCCAAAACAGGGTCTGTTTCTCCAGGAGCATAACCCGTGCGTGTCATCGGTACAGCGGGCCATGTGGATCACGGCAAATCTACACTGGTCAAAGCATTGACCGGCATTGACCCCGATCGCTTGAAAGAAGAAAAAGAACGCCAGATGACCATTGACCTCGGCTTTGCCTGGCTCACGTTGCCGAGTGGGCAAAGCGTGAGCATCGTGGATGTGCCCGGTCACGAGGCGTTCATCAAGAATATGCTGGCAGGTGTGGGGGGCATTGACGCGGCGCTGCTGGTGATCGCGGCAGACGAAGGCGTGATGCCCCAGACGCGCGAGCATCTGGCGATCCTCGACCTGCTGCACATCAAAGGTGGCCTGGTCGCGCTGACCAAGAAAGATCTGGTAGATGCGGAATGGCTCGACCTTGTCACCGCCGATGTTCGTCAGATTCTTGCCAACACGGTACTCGCCCGCGCGCCGATTATCCCCGTCTCGGCGAAAACGCGTGAGGGGCTGCCAGAACTGCTCGACGCGCTGGAGCGCGTCCTTCAAACCGTGCCACCTAAAAGCGATGTGGGCAAGCCGCGCCTGCCGATTGATCGCGTGTTTTCGATGCCGGGGTTTGGCACAGTCGTCACCGGCACACTGATAGATGGTGCTCTGGCTGTGGGTGACGAAGTGGAGATTGTGCCCGGCGCCAAGCGCGGACGCATTCGCGGTGTGCAATCGCACAAGGAGAAATTAGAGCGCGCCTTACCGGGACGGCGCGTCGCGCTCAACCTTGCGAGCCTGTCCGTCGAGGATTTGCAACGTGGTCAGGTGGTGACTTTGCCCGGCTTGTATCGCGTCACCACCCTGCTCGATGCGCGTGTGCACTATTTGCCCGATGCGCCCAAACCCCTCGCCCACAACGCGCAGGTAGATTTCTTCACCGGCGCGGTCCAAGTCATCGCGCGCGTGCGTTTGCTGGAACACGAAGAATTGAAACCGGGCGAATCGGGCTGGGTACAATTTCATCTGGCCGCGCCGATTGTTGTAGCCAAAAACGATCGCTTTATTTTTCGCTCTCCCTCGCCGAGTGTCACGCTGGGCGGTGGGATCGTCGTTGATCCACATCCGGCGGCGCGTCATCGTCGCTTCAAGCCAGAGGTGCTCGCGCGTCTCGAAACGCTGGCGCGCGGCACTCCCGAAGAAATCGTCTGGCAATTTCTTACCGCGCGCGGTAGCACACCTGCGGAGATCAAAGACATTCTCAGCGGTACGGGCTTGAATGAGGCGAGTGTCGCGCAAGCACTGAGCGCGCAAGCCGCGAACCTGGTAGTGCTAGGAACGCTGTACCTCACCGCGCCGCACTGGCGCACCCTCGCGGAGAAGATTCGCACACTGCTCAGTGAGTATCATCGGCAGTATCCGTTGCGCGCGGGACTGCCGCGCGAAGAGTTAAAGAGTCGGCTGGGGCTTGCGCCGCGTGTGTTCGAGCGCGTGCTAGAACGCGCGGCGCTCGAAAATATTTTGGTGGCAAATGAAGATGTTGTGCGCCAGCCCGATTTTGTGGTCACGTTTACACCTGAATTGCAGAAGAAAATTGACGCGCTGCTGGCGCAATTTCACCGCGCTCCATACACCCCTCCCTCGGCACAAGATGCCGAAGCCGCCATCGGTATCGAAGCCGTCAACGCGCTGGTTGCCCAGGGCACACTGGTGCGCTTGAACGATCAAGTTCTGCTCACCCCTCAGGCTCTGCAAACGATGCACGCGTGGGTCGTGACGACGATTCAGACACACGGCGCAGTGACTGTCGCGCAGGTGCGCGATCATTTCAACACCAGCCGCAAGTACGCTGTGGCACTCCTCGAATACCTCGACGAAAAACGCGTGACCAAACGCGTGGGCGATGCACGCGTGCTCCGCTGAGTGTATCACCGTGAAACGAACCGCGAAAAAAGCCCGACCACGTCGAACGCGCCCAATGCGACGGGGGTTGTTGCACACCCTGGCGCGTCTCGCGTTGCTCGGTGGCGGAGTAGCCTGGTTTGTTGGATGTCTCTTACTCGTTCCGTTTGGACAACGTCTTGCCAGCGACATTATTCTAACGGCTACTCCAACCCCTACCTTGTTCTCGCGCGCGCTGCCGCGCCCTTCCCCCACTGCAACACCTACCCCCACACCACTCCCGCCACTGGTCGCGTTACTCGCGGGACATTCGGGCGGGGAGGATCCCGGCGCGGTCTGTCCCGATGGTCTGCGCGAAGTGGACATCACCACCGATGTTGCCGCGCACGCGCGTCGAATTCTCGAAGCGCGTGGTTATCGCGTGGACATTCTCGCCGAGTTCGACAAACGTCTGGACCCCATCAAACGTGACTACGCACCTCACGTCTTTCTGGCGATTCACGCCGATTCGTGCGTGTACTATGCGTCGGGTTACAAAGTGGCGCGCGCGGCCAACAGCATCATACCGCGCGAAGAGGATCGTCTGGTGCGTTGTATCAGTTCTTCCTATGCTGCCGCGTCCCAGTTGCCTTTTCACGAAGGAAGCATTACCAACGATATGAAACACTATCACGGTTTGATGAAAATTCATCCGCACTCACCTGGCGCCATCATCGAACTGGGCTTTATGGGTAGCGACCGCGCCATTCTGGTCAACCAAAGCGACCAACTCGCGCTGGGCATTGCGAATGGCATCGAACGCTTTTTGCAGGGGAGTCTGTGCCCGTAGGGAGATGACGAAATTCAGGTTCAGCCATCATCCATCGGTGCACTTTGTGCAATGCACCCATTCATTCATTTTACCCTATTGAGAAAAACATTGTTCTGGTGTATAATTGCTGTGCTGGACTGTTTACAGGGGCAAGTGTTCGTTCGCGTTTACCGACGCCTCGCGGTCAGGGTCGGTCTAATCCAAGGAGGAAGAGAATGCGTAAAATTGTTCTGCTGGTGCTCGTGCTGCTCGGCGCGCTCGTGTGGCTCACGGCGGCGCATCCAGTGCCCACCTCAGCATCCGCGCCTGTCTCGTACTATGTTGTCCGTTATGGGGACACCTTATCCGCTATCGCGGCGCGCTTTGGAGTGAGCACCTGGGCGCTTGCGCGCGCGAACGGCATCTGGAATCCCAACCACATCTATGCAGGTCAAGTGCTGTACATTCCATGTCCTGCCTGCTGGTATCCTCCCGTTCCACCGCGCCCCGTTCCAATCTATCGGTGTATGTATCAGGTTCGCTATGGCGATACGATGATTAGTATCGCGGCGCGCCTGGGCACCGATGCGTGGACGCTGGCACGCTACAACGGCATCTACAACTTGAACTGGATTTACGCCGGACAGTGGTTGCGTGTGCCGGGTTGTCGTCCGTAAGCACCCAGCCTGACGAGGACTCGAGGGGAGCGAGTCCTCGTCACATTTTAGAGTGCGCGTGAACTGTGCAGGCACAGAAAAGTCGTTTGACCCAACGATGCATCGCGCGCATTTAGGTCTGGCGCAAGTTGAAGATTGTGAGTTGCAGGATTACTTAACGGTGTCTGGGAACTTGCGTGCGTGTCTTGTTCGGCGTCGTCATTTTGCCGAATCGCGGTGCGAGTGTTTGAGCACGCGTTTGGACATAGTCGGGAAAACGTTGCGCGTACTCCAGGAACCTGGCGCGTGACAGTGCGGCAAGATCGAGTGCATCGAGATCGCAGGTTGCCTTGCCGCGCGTAATGAGATACAATTCGTCCAGCAACGCCTTTTCGGGCTCGGCGAGATACACCCCTTGCTCCAGCGTGTAGCCAAAAAAGAGTCGGGCGTGCAGTTGGCGAAATTCAATCGGTGTCTCGCCGATGTGCATCCGTTTGGAACGTTTTGTCGTTGCAAAGGTTAGCACGTAGGGTATCTGACTCAAGATGCCATAGCGCGCCAGCGCCGATTCGAACGACAGATACGAGGGCGCATACAGCGCGTTCGCGATTTTCATCGCCTCCGCCGCGCTGAACATTCCGCGATACATGCCGCGCCGCAGTCGCACGAGGACACCCTGTTTCACCAAACGATGAAGAACCACGTAGAGCGATGGTCGCGCCACCCCAAGAATTTTCTCAAGGTCAGCCAGATTGAGCGACGGCTTGTGGAGTTCGTCGAGATATTGAAGCAATTGGAGGTCGCGCCGTCTTACCATTGCTCAATCACCCCCCAGTGATTTTGCGGAAGATATTTGCGCAGTTCGCTGTTCAACGTTTTGCGATTGATACCTGTGAGATCGGGTTCGAACGCGCGCTTGAGTTTCTGCGCGATGAACCAGAGATCGTACAGATCACGTGGCTCACGACGGTTGGTGAAAGCGATGTGCTTGTCCTGCCACAATCGTTCGAGTGTGGCGACCTGGGCTAATACGGTGACATTCGTCACCTCGCTGGTCAGCAAGCGCAGTGTGTAATCTGTGCCACGCGTCCACGTTTGGGGTCGCGTTGAAATTTCGACTTTGATGGAGAACGACTGCGCAAGGTACGGCTCTCTGGCACGATACAGTGCAAACAGGGTAAACCGTTTACCCAACGCCTCGACCAACGTCACCGAGGAGATTGCCTCCGCGCATGCCTGCGCGATCTGGCGAAACTCACGCGCCGGAATCGGCGCGAGGGCAGAGAAAGCCAGGTCGTCAGAAAAGCGTGGCGAGCCGTACGCGAGACGTAGCGCCGTGCCACCTCGGAAGATGAGACGACTGCCGATCGCGCTTTCCAGCAAACCACGCAGGATCAGCATTTCGTACTCTTCACGCACAACCTGTTCGAGCGAGATTTGCAGACGGCGCGCAAGTTGCTGAGCTAAAGCAGCATCCATTGGGATTGTTCCTAAAAACTTTACAATATTGTTAAGTTAGTTTGAATTATACCTATTTGGGTAAATCTGTCAAGGAGTAACCTATGTCCAACCTCATTCTCGGTCCTACCTTCGAAGAAATGCTTCACCCAAACACCATCGCGCCCGATATTCGCCGGCGCGCGCTGGAGATGAAAATCAAAGACCCGCTCGACCCCATCAACCTGTTCAACATCACGTGGCGCGATGGGAACAACAACATCTACTATCACGTCATCCCCAAAGAGTTGACGGGCGTGGACGCGAACATCGTCGTCCTCTACGGCAAGGATTTTCCGAGTGGCTCACACAAAGTCGGCGCGGCGTACTCGGTGCTCATCGAAAAGCAAATGTTCAGCGAAGTGGATCCCAGCGTCCACACGCTCGTGTGGCCCTCCACCGGCAACTACGGCATCGGCGGCGCGTGGGTCGGCTGCCGAATGAATTTCGACAGCGTCGTCGTTTTGCCGGCGGAGATGAGTAAAGAGCGCTTTCAGCAGATCGAATCTTATGGCGCGCGCATCATCAAGACGCCCGGTTCGGAATCGAACGTCAAAGAAATTTACGACGAGACGCATCGCTTGCGTCAGGACCCCAAAGTGCGCATCCTCAATCAATTCGAGGCGATGGGCAACTATCGCTTTCACTATTACGTCACCGGCAACACAATTGTCGAACTCGCCGGCGTGTTAAAGGCACAGGGCATCGGCAACGGCAAGGTCGCGGCATTCGTTTCGGCGATGGGAAGCGCGGGGACGATCGCGGCGGGTGATCGGTTGAAGCAAGTATGGCACGATCATAAAATCGTTGGGCTGGAACCGATTCAATGCCCCACGCTCTACTGGAACGGCTATGGTTCGCATGACATTCAAGGCATCGGCGACAAGCACGTGACGTGGATTCACAACGTGATGAATATGGACGCGCTGATGTGCATTGACGACATCGAATGCAAGAAAGGTTTGCAACTGCTGACCGAAGAAGCCGGCTGGAACACACTCATCAAACGCTTCGGCGTACCCGAAGCATCGGTGCAAAAGATGGCGACGATTTTCGGCATCAGCGGCGTGTGCAACGTGCTGGGTGCGATCAAGACCGCGAAATTCTACGGCTTGGGCAAGAACGATGTCATCGTCACGATTTGCACCGACGCGATTGATCGCTATCACTCGGTGATGGCGGATATGACCGCGCGCTTTGGCAAGATGGACGAAGCCGAAGCGACCGCGCGTGTCCACATCTTTCTCGATCAAAAGTTGGATTGGATCAAAGAAGGTACGCGCGACACGCGACGGCAGTGGCACAATCTCAAATATTTCAGTTGGGTGGAACAACAGGGTAAGACGGTAGAGGAACTGGACGCGCAGTTGAGTCCAGAGTGGTGGATCAAACATCAAGAAATGATTGGTGAGATTGATACGAAACTAAAAGCGGCGCGCGGTTGAGAGTGGGAGAAACGGAGAGTGGGAGAAAAAGGGGAGTGGGAGAGTGAGAGAACATTTCTCCCTCTCTCCCAGTCCCCCCTCTCCCCTTCGTATTTGGAGGTGGAAATGCTCATCACTAACGGTACCATCATCACCCTCGGTGCAGAAAATAAAGTTATCGAAAACGGCGCGGTGTACATTCGCGGTGACAAAATCGCCGACATCGGCGCCACCAATCACCTGATCACCAAATATCCAGATGAAGAGCAACTTGACGCGCAGGGCAAACTGGTGATGCCCGGCAACATCGTCGCGCACACGCATTTTTACGGCGCGTTCGCGCGTGGAATGGCGTTGCCACCCGGTCCGCCGCCCAAGAATTTTCCAGAGATTTTGCAACAACTATGGTGGAAGATTGATCGCGCGCTCACGCTCGAAGACTGCAAACTCTCCGCGCTGGTCTGCCTGGTGGACGCGATTCGTAATGGCACGACGACGCTCATTGACCACCACGCCAGCCCCAACGCGATTGACGGTTCGCTCGACGCCATCGCTGAAGCTGTACTTGAAGCAGGTTTGCGCGCGTCACTCTGCTACGAAGTGACGGATCGCAACGGCGCGGCAGGCGCGCGCGCGGGGATTCGCGAGAACATCCGCTTTCTTAAAGCAATCAGAAGTCGGAAATCGAAAATCGAAAATCGCCTTGCCGCATCGTTTGGCGTCCACGCGTCGTTCACCGTGTCGGACAAGACGCTGGCGCAATGTCTGGAGGCAATCGAGGGACTGGACAGCGGTTTTCACATTCACGTCGCCGAGGACATTGCGGACGAAGACGATGCGTTGCAAAAGTATCGAATGCGCGTGGGCGATCGTCTGGCAGAGCGCGGTGTGTTTGGACCCAAAACGATTGCCGCGCACTGCGTTCACGTGGACGTGACTGAAATCGAAGGGCTGCGCCGCACGCGCACGAACGTCGCACACAACCCGCGCTCGAATATGAACAACGCGGTCGGCGTTGCCGATGTGCTGGGAATGATGCGACGCGGCATCAACGTCGGCCTGGGCAACGATGGATTTACCAACAATCAATTCGCCGAGATGAAAACGGCGTACTTGTTGCACAAGTCGCATCGCCGCGATCCGCGTGTGCTGGGCGCTGATCAGGTGCTACAAATGGCGTACGCGAACAACGCCAGAATCGCGCAAGTGTTTTGGAAGCCGCGCGTCGGCGAGTTGTCGGTGGGCGCGTTCGCGGACATCATCCTGCTCGATTATGTCCCCTACACGCCGCTCACCGCCGGCAATTTCCCGTGGCACCTCATCTTTGGCATTGACGGCACGCACGTCACGCACACGATTTGCGCCGGTAAATTGCTGATGAAGGATCGCCACCTGCTGATGCTCGACGAGGAAGCGATTGCGGCGCGCGCGAAAGAAGCGGCGAAGAAGGTGTGGAAGCGAGTCCAGGAGATGTGATGACAATGAGCCAATTGACCAATGAGCGAATGAGCCAAATGATTGCGGTGATTGGAGGAACCGGCAAGGAAGGCAACGCGCTCGCGTATCGCTTTGCTAGAGCCGGCCTCCCCGTCATCATCGGTTCGCGTGATGCGACGAAAGGCGAAAACGCCGCGCGCGAGATGAACGCGCGGCTCGGTTCGTCGAACGTGAGCGGTACATCGAACCGCGAAGCCGCCGCGCGCGCGGACATTGTTTTGCTCTCGGTGCCGTACTCTGGAATGATGCCGATTCTGGAGGATCTGCGCGACGTGGTGCAAGGCAAGATCGTCATCAACGTCGCGTCGTCGCTCGACCCCGAACGCAAGAGCCGCGCCAGGCCGCCCGCCGCCGGTTCCGTCACCGCCGAGGTGCAACAATTTCTGGGCGCGTCCGCGCGCGTCGTCTGCGCGTTTCAAAACATCGCACCCGAAAAATTGGAGGCAGTCGAGGAGAAAATTGATACCGATGTGATTGTGTGTGGTGACGACAAGGACGCGCGCGCGACCGTCATTGAGTTGATTCGGCGCATCGGTATCGAGGCGTGGGATGGCGGCGCGCTCGCGAACGCTGTCGCGGTCGAGGCGATGACCGCCGTGTTGATTGCGGTGAACATCAAGTACAAAGTGCGCGGCGCGGGCATTCGCATCACCGGCATACCGCGCGGGTGAGTCTGCACCCGTTGAAGCCGCACTCCCGCGCGATGAGGGTATGTTTTTGGAGACACTTGCCCGATGCGGGCAAGTGTTTCATTTTCGCCCGAATTCCTTTTGCAATTGTCCGATACTCAACTGGATCATCGTGGGACGTCCGTGGGGACAGGTACGCGGCGCGCTGGTTTGCTCCAGACGACGCACCAGTTCGCGCATCTCCTCCAGTGATAACACCTGCCCCCCTCTCACGGCAATGCACCGACACACGCTCGCAATCAAACGCGCCTCGGCGGATTTTTCGATTGGCATCTCACCTTGCTCGAGTTCGTCGAGAATTCGCGCCAGTGCCTCGCGCGGATCGCCCGCGCGCATCGCGGCGGGTACAGCGCGCAATAAAAGCGTGTGCGCACCAAAATCTTCGAACTTGAATCCCACCGATTCGAGCGCGGCGCGATGGGTTTCGAGTGCTGCCGCTTGTGCCGGCGTCAGATGGAGCGCTAGTGGTTCGAGCAGTTCTTGGGTGGCAGTCGTCGCGCTGGCGTGTTCAGCCATCAATTGTTCATACAACACGCGCTCGTGCGCGGCATGCTGGTCAATCAGATACAGACCATCGGGACCTTCGGCGATGATGTAGGTGGAGAGAATTTGTCCCAGCACGCGTAGCATCGGCAATGCTGGAGATTGGAGATTGGAGATTGAAGCGGCATCGGATGGTGACGGATGACTGGTAGTCGGCAAGGGACGCTGAAGTTCAATGGCGCGTTGTGTATCGTTCGTGGCGCGTCGCTCGTCCGTCGGAACAGCAGGATGGGTAAAGGTGATGTTGGGAATCGGCGCGTGCGCGGTGAGTGTGGCGCGCACGGCATACTGCACCGCGCGAAAAACTGCCTGCGCGTCGCGAAAACGCACCTGGCTTTTTGCAGGATGCACATTCACATCCACCGCGTCGGAAGGTAGCACAATGTCCAGCACGACCATCGGCAGGCGACCCACCATCAGCGCGGTGTGATACGCTTCGATGACCGCGTGTTGCAATGTGTGATCCTGCACCCAGCGATGATTGACAAAGAAAAACATATACTTGCGCGTGGCACGGGTGAGACTGGGTGGAGAGACAAAACCGGTGACCTGAAGGGTTTCAGGTTGAAGGTTGAAAGTTTCAGGTTGCAGGTCGGAAGCGGGCGGGGCGGCTTTCTGAAATCCACTCGGCGACACCTGCAACATTTGACTTGCCACTTCGATTCCAAATACCTTGACCAGTACATCAAACAGTGCGCCGGTGCCGGGCGATTGGAAGAGCAAGCGGTCGTCGCTCACCAGCGAAAAATGCAGCGCGGGAAATGCCATCGCGTAAGCATGCACCAGTTCGACGATGCGCGCGGTTTCGGTCGCGGGGGTCTTGAGAAATTTCAAGCGCGCGGGCACATAGCGAAACAAATCCTCCACCGTGACGATGGTGCCAGCAGGCGCGCCTTGCGCGCGCTGTTCGATGATCTTGCCACCCTCCACACGCATCTGCGTTCCCACGCTCTCCGCGCGCGCGCGGGTGATGAGCGTAACGCGCGACACAGCGGCGATGGACGGCAACGCCTCGCCACGAAAGCCCAGCGTTTGCAGACGAAACAGATCATCCACCGAGTTGAGTTTACTCGTGGCGTGACGTGCAAACGCGAGTGCAACTTCGGCGGCAGGAATGCCGCATCCGTCGTCGCTTACGCGAATCAAGCGCTGGCCGCCGCCGCGAATTTCGATTTTGATTTCGCGCGCGCCGGCGTCAATCGAATTTTCCATCAACTCTTTGACGACAGAAGCCGGACGTTCGATGACTTCGCCGGCGGCGATTTTGGAAACGAGATCATCAGAAAGTAAGTGAATGGGCATCACGGCTATTTTAGCACAGATGTATGGCAATGGCGAATCAACCACAATGAAAGTTTGTGCCCGTGCTGGGGATACGAATGTCCAAAAACAAGTGTGACGATTCGATGCATTTGAGTCGAATCGTCACACCCGTCTAATCCTATGGTCCGTACGTCTTGCTCAGGTACTCGATGACGATGTTTTGTTCCGCCGCGTTCAACTGCGCGCCCTTGCTCACCATCCGCGTGACTGTCTGCGTCCATTGCTCGCGCGTCTTTTTCGCGCTGGTGATACGCTCCAGATCGTGACAACTGGTGCAGCGCGCCTGTACGAGTGCAGCGCCCTCGCTCGCGGGAGCGGGTGTGGGCGGCTTGACCGTTTCCGCGCCCAGCGTCGCGTACAAGCCCGCAATCAGTTGTTCCTTTTCCGCGGCGGTCAAGCGCGCTTCGGGATGCAGCAACAAATATTGCGGGAGCGGCATTGTCCCATCTCTAATCGCGCGTTCCATCGCGGCGGCAGTGACGTAACCGGCGCGCCACTCGGAAAAGTTGAACACGCGGCGCGCCGTCAACGCGTCGTTCGCCACCAGCCACGATACCGGTGCAATGTAACTGTACCAGGGCCAGACCGTTTCGTTGCTGTGGCAATCGAAACAGGCGCGTTTGGCGAGCGCGCGCGTTTGCGGACTGTCCCATTTCGGCTCTGCAATGATCGGCGGATTGGTGCGTTGTGGTCCAATCGGCAAGAATTGGAGCAGCACAAACACCACTGCGCCGGCAAGGACAACCCGCGTACCTAGACGAACTATTTGGCGGTTCAGCATATTTCCTCCTGAAATTGAAAATGTACTCAGCCTCAGTACATCACGAAAAACTTTCTCTGTTACCGTCTAGCAAGAGTCGCAGCATTGCAAAGAGGGAATAGTGCCCCACCCCCTGCC
>DAOTYB010000055.1:0-23069 GCA_034435315.1 Anaerolineae bacterium
GATTACCGACTGTATCCAGACGGCTCATACGAAACACAGAAACGACTTGGAGACCTTGTTATCGTGGAATTTCCAATCATTTGAAAAAGTCCAAATCTCAACCGTTTAGAGTATAACTGCTCAGCCCGTGTTCACGCGCTGTCAGTGAGAAACCGGCGGCTAGCGAAGCCGATGGCTGAGCCTGAATTTCGCCGTCGTGCCCCGGGAACAACCCCACTCATCCCCCTCTCCACGCCGTTCTGCGGCGTGGGGAGGGGGCAAGGGGGTGAGGCTTTTCGCGCGCGATTGATAGCACGGCTAATTACGTTGAAGCAAAAGATTTCTTGCCCCGACAATCGCGAGACAGGAAGATATTCACTCGGTACGAAACAAGTCCCCCTCTCGACAAAAATGCCAAATCGTGCTAAATTGTCATTGCACGAAAATTCTACCAGCGGGTAAAGGAGGGAGTATGCCAGAAAGTGTTTACAAAGTCATCGAGTTGATTGGCACGAGCACCGAATCGTGGGAGAAAGCGGCTGCCAGTGCGGTAGCACGCGCCTCCAAGACGTTACGCGATTTGCGTATCGCCGAAATCGTCCAACTCGATATGCAACTCGAGGATGGCAAGGTGATTGCCTATCGTGCCAAAATCAAAGTCTCGTTCAAGTACCACGGTAAAGAAGAAGAATAGACCGCATCGTTGGTGAACGCCGCGTGCGTTCGCAACGATGCGTTTGTTTTTAACTCGAGAGGCGCGTCGCGCGCCGAAAAAAATCGGCGCGGGTGTTTTGACGCGCCTTGTAATTTCGGGTTTTGCGATTCCTGATATATAATCGTGGCGAGGATAGGAATGGCTCGTTGGACGGATTGGGGTAACATCTGGGCGACTCTCAAGGAACTGGATGTGCGCCCATTAGTTGAGGAGGCGGAACAACCGTTCGTTTTGGCCTTGGTTGGTGCGCCTCAGGCAGGCAAGAGTTCGTTGCTGGCTGCACTCTGCAAGGATGAACGCAATCAGTCGCACGTCCTTGCTCCAGTCATCGAGGTGGGTCTGGATCAAGCCACGCGTGCCGATGGGGCTGACTTGATTATCCTCGTCCTCGACGCGACGCGCGATGATTTTACTCGCGAGGCACAACTTGTTGCCGAATGGCAACGCGCGCGGCGCAATCTGATTATCTTTTACAACAAGATGGACGCGGTGCCAGAGGCACAACGGGTGCGTCTGAGCACGCACGCATGGGCAGGCGCGCCGGTGGCGCGCGGTTCGGTGTATGAGCCGCAGTCCCTCACGAACAGTTTTATCCCGTGCGTGATGGAGCGGGTGAAGGAACGTCGCCTGGCGCTGGCACGGCAGTATCCGCTGTTTCGTCTGGCGGTCGCACGCGCATTGATTCGCGAGACCGCGCTGGCTAATGCTTCGTACGCGTTAGGCAGTGGTATGGCGGGCATTGTGCCTGCACTCAACGTGCCGTTCAATGTAGCGGATATGCTCGTCTTGACCAAGAATCAGGCGTTGATGGTGTACAAACTTGTCCTCGCGCTTGGTTTGTCCACGTCATGGCAAGAGCACATTGTGGAACTGGGGAGTGTGGTAGGCGTAGGCTTTGTGTGGCGCCAGATCGCGCGCCAACTGGTGGGTTTGATTCCTGTGTGGGGAATCGTTCCCAAAGTGGCAGTCGCCTACGCAGGTACCTATGCCGTCGGCGAAGCGGTGGTGTATTGGTATTACACCGGACACAAACTCTCGGGGCAGAAAATGCGCGAGGTGTATGCTGACGCGCTCGCACGTGGTAAACAGGTGGCGCAAGAGATTGCAACGCATGCCACTTTTAGATTGCCGCGCGTGTCACTCCCACGTCTTTCATTGCCCGCGCGGCGCAGGTGCCCACCGCGCTCGGATCAATCGCGTTGAGCACAGCACGTGCATTCGTCAGCCACACGGCATTGAAAGGTTTAGCGTACGATGAATGAACTCTGCTTGACTAATGACGAAATGGCAGGAGACCCGCAATTTATCGAGCAGGTCAAGGCGGCGCTGGGTCTGTCAGCGGAGGCACAGGTACGATTGAAGAACATTGCGCGCGATGCCGCCGGTGTGCAGGTGGAATACGAGATCATCCTGCCGATTCGCATCGTAGGAGCCGAGTTGGGTGTGGCGAATGGCGTGACGGTGGATGAGCGGATCACAGCGCAGTTGCGTTTCGATACGCGCGGCACGCGCGTCGTCACACGCGTCACGCAACTCGATGAGCAACGCTTGCGTTTGTTGAAGGACAAGGTGCAAAAACTGGCAAAGATGAACGCCATCTATCTTGCCGCGCCGAACGAACAGATTGACCCCGATGTGTTGCGAGCACGTCGTCAAGCCTGGTACATTCAAACCGACGCGCAGGGCAACAAACGTTTACACCGCGCCTTTATCGCCTGAACAATCGGATGCCAGACCTCGTCAACATCTTTCTCAACGATCCAGGAACGCCCGGCGCGCCGCTGGTTCAGGTCGAGCCGCCGCGCGGCAAGTCGCCGTTTGCGATTCCGCAATGGAATGGCACAGGTGGTTTGTTTCAACCCGGCAGCGCTGAATTTCAGGCGTGTCAATTGTACGTTGTCTTGACGCGCACGTACGCACTGTGGACGGATTTCTTCAAGCGTGATGTGACGTGGCAAACCACCGCCGCGCACTTGCCCGTTGTCCCGCGCGCGAGTGAAGAGTTCAATGCCTACTATGATCGGCAGGCATTGAAATTTTGTTATGCTACCGATCCGCTCACGCGGCAGACTGTGTACACATGTGAGAGTAGCGATGTAATCGCGCACGAGTGTGGGCATGCGATTCTGGACGCACTCCATCCCGAGTATTGGGATTCGCTCTTGTCCGAAAGCGCGGCGTTCCACGAAGCGTTCAGCGATTTTTCCGCGCTCCTTGCTGCCCTCGATTCGCCGCGTGTGCGCGCGCTGATGCTGGCTGAAAACAGCGGTGATTTGTCGAAGAGCAATCTGGTCACGCGACTGGCGGAGCAAATGGCGCGTGGTTTGTTCAATGCCGGTTACACCTATGCCGTTGTTTCCCCCGATGCGGTGCGCGATCTGGCCAACCCCTTCCGTTATCGTAACCCAATGCATTTGCCGGCGCGCGCGCCAGCGGCGCGGCTGAGTTCCGAGTCGCACAATTTTTCGCGCATCTTTTCTGGCGCGCTCTACGATGTGTTGGTGGGCATCTATGAACGCTTGCGTCGAGATAACATAGCGCCGGATGATGCACTGGCGCAGGCGCGTGACATCACCGGGCGTCTGGTTGCACACGGCGTATTGTTAGCCCCCAAAGGGGATGCCCTGTTCAAGACGATGGCTACCGCGCTGTTAACCGCCAGTGCGCAAGAAGAGAGAGGCAAGTATTTTCCGATTGTGAAAAAAGCCCTGGTAGCGCGCCGTTTGCTCAAAGGACGCGAAGCCAACCAGTTATCTCCAGGGCAAGGTGTACTCCATACGCGTACCAACGCGCTGGAAGGGGTATGGAGTGTTGCGGTGACCAGATGCCCCAAGTGGGAGATGCCTGTCTGGCGCATCGGGGAAGATGTTCCCGCACTGGTGCGCCAGCGGATTCCCATTCCCAAAATGGAATTTCGTTTGGTGACTGAACACACGTGGCAAGATCAGACACGCGTGTTGTATTACATCGCTCCGCATCTAGTTAGACTCGCCGGCGAATCTCTGGGCGTGGCGAACGGCGCGGTCGTGCGACTGTTCAACGCGGTGACCATTCAGATAAACGCTGATGGGGTCATTGTGTCATCGCATCATCATCAGGCTGATCGCGCCCAGGCGCGGCGCGTGCGCGATCACATCGCCAAATTGATTGCGCGCCAGCGCGTCTATGCACCAGCGCCTGATGCCGTAGTGGATGTGCGCGAGTTGCTAGCGCAGCGAAAACCGTACTATGTGGCATACGATGAACAGGGTAACAAACAGATTCAGCGTGCCTTTATCGCGTGTGGCACATTAGAGGCATAGCAAAATAAGGTGTATAAGGTATAAAGGATGCAAAACCGCGGGAGAGATATATCGCCGAGTATAGTTCTTTTTCTTTTCTTCTTTTCCGTTTACGCCTTTACAATGTCCGGTGTGATTCTCTATGGCGACGAAGTGGAAAAGTATCGTGTAGCGCAAAGTATCGTAGATCGGCACGAGTTCTCATTTCGCCCCACAGCGCATCGGAACGAAATCGGCGTGAATGGACGGACATATTCGATTTACGAGTTGGGGCAGACACTTTTTCAAATACCTCTGTATGTTCTGGCTCGCCTCGCCAATCATTTTTTTCCTCAAGATGATATTAACCGCCTGGGTTTCTTAATGGTGGGTTTTCTCAACCCTCTTTTGACCGCGTTAACCTGTGTCCTGCTTTTCAAGACAGGTCGTTCTCTGGGTTTTCACTTCAAGACCTCTGTGGTATTGACACTGGTTTTTGGTCTAGCGACGATAGCGTGGCCCTACTCCAGAAACTATACCCGTGAGCCGTTGCTGACTTTGTTGCTGTTACTCTCCTTCTATGCTGTATGGCGATTTAGCCAGACCAAGCAACGCGTGTGGCTATTCGCAGCAGGCGTGTTCTCAGGCTATCTTGTGTTTACCAAGTTGATTCAGGGCCCAGCGGTGGTTATCTTCTGGATTTATATTTTGTTTGTTATCTATCGCGAGTATCGGCAAGCAGGGATGAGCGCGCGTCAGATGACCTTAAGGATGGCACAGCAGAGTCTTCTGTTCTTCTTACCCATAGTACTCTTGCTGGTCGTACAAGGTCTGTATGCCTGGAGTCGCTTTGGGACTTTTTACAGTGGTATCGGCGGAACCAAGTACAATCCGATTGACTGGATTCTTTTTTTGTTGCCAATGAGCGAACCAGAGGTCGCTGTGGTTGAGTTGCTGGTTTCACCAGCCAAGAGTGCATTTTTGTATTCTTTGCCTGCCTTGTTGTTTCCAGTGGCGTGGTTCAAGTTTTTTCAACAAAAACGTGATGTCGCCTTGGTGATTCTAGCACTTGTTCTGGCAGCATTCGGTACCGCTCTCAGTCGTCCTGACTGGGAAGGAGGAACGTGGTGGGGACCTCGCTATCTGGTTCAGATCACACCGTTCTTGATTATTCCGCTGGGTATACTGGAGACGCTGAACGGACGTGCGCGTTATTGGGGATACACCACGCTCATTTTGCTTTCACTTGGCGGGTTCTTCATCAGTGCTGTGGGGGCATTCAGTAGCGAACGTGATTATTTGGATGTAATGGGAAGCGGAACGACTCTGGCGGGACAATTGGATTTCCTGCGTTATGGCGTCTTTGATTCTCTGGTGCTGTACTGGACGCTAGAGAATGGGCTAGAGATCAATCCCTATGGTCTGGTACTCGGTGCAGTTATGCTACTGACCACCCTTTGGATCGCTGATGCTCTTTCTAGACGGCTAGCAGTTTCTTCATCATCTCTACGTTTGGGGATAGGATGGGCCGCCGGTGTGCTCTTTGTCCAGATGTTTGCTCTGGTGGTATGGGTGATTGTTCCATACCAGCACGTCCAATCGAAAAAGGCGGATACCTTGTTTAGAGCAGGTTACCTGTTTGCCGCTGAAGGGCGTGTATGTGAAGCCGCCGCGCTGTACCTGTTGGCATTGGATCGAGGAACCACGTCTCCAACTCAAGCCGTGGCGCAGGTCGAAACGTTACTCCCACGCGCAGACGGGCTGGCGCTTGGGGCGGAGAACTTGATGGCAGAGATAGAAGCACCAGGAGAAGTAACTGTCGAAGAAGATGTGCTCGTTACGGTGAGCGGTACTTCACTCAAAATAAGCGCGCCACCTCAAGCCGGTAACGTCATTGCGCGAGTACAAGCCACACCACTGGCTGCCTTACCGAATACACGATACGAACTCTCTGGGTGGGTCAGAGCAGAGAATGTTTATGGCAAAGGGTATGGTTCAATTACCGTCTCAGAGGATGATGGACTCTTTGGACACATTCATAGTACCGATCTCTTCAAATGGGATGAGACAATCGGCTGGAACTATTTTTGCCAGGTATTTACCACCTTACCCACTACACAGCGGCTATTCATCACCACATGGCTGTGGGAGACCCCTGGCACGATTTGGATAGATAGGGTACAACTCGCGCAGATCACAGATACGAATCCCCCTTCTGTTTTCATTCAGCCGTGCAAGTGTTTTCCGCGTTGTGCCGAACGCACAGGAAGGCGCTCGGTGGGACCATATCCATAAATTCAAGATGTTGGTTATGTGGATCAAACAATGAATGTCTTTACCGAATTCGCTGTTCTGCTTGCGCTGGCAGTCTGTGCGAGTGTATTGGTTTATGCGTTGCGCAGAAACTTGACGTTTGCAGGGAATCTTGCTGGTCCCTGGTGGGATCGTTGGTTTGTTTTACTGGTATGCGGTTATACCTGTCTCTTTGGGGGATTGGCAAGTGTCCGCTATTTGACATTTCACACCGGCTATTTCGAATTGAATACCGCGTGGGATCTTGGGCAGTATGGGCAACTGATTTGGAATTCGCTGCACGGACGATTGCTAGAAGGAACGTTTGTCAGAGACACCGCCACGTTTCTTGGAAAAAGTTTTACCCCCATTCTGCTCGCTTTTGTACCGTTATACGCCGTGTGGCCCAGTCCGGTGGTTCTACTCGTTGTCCAGGTGCTCGGTTTGGCTATAGCCGGATTCCCGCTCTATTGGTTTGCACGAAAGCGACTGGGAAGTGCGCTTGCTTGGTTGGTTGCCCTGACGTACTATTTACATCCTGGCGTGCAACACATCGGCTTGACGGAATTTCATGAGATTGCTCTGGCTGTGCCCTTGTTGGCTTTTGCCACTTTTTTTCTCTTGCGTGAACATTATCGAGGGTTATTGATTTGTCTGGCACTTGCCTTGCTCGTCAAAGAAGAAATTGGCTTGATTACGACAGTGTTTGGCATATACATTCTTCTTTTTCAACACAAGCGTGTCTTGGGACTGGGTATTGCTCTATTTGGAATTATCTGGACAGTAGCGCTGTTGCAGGTGCTGATTCCATTTTTTCGTGGCGCAGAGTATGGTGGAACGTTCTACTATTTTGGTCACGGCGAAATTGGCAGTGGTGGAGCACGCTATGGCTACCTGGGACGGAGTGTGCCAGAAATTGTGATTACACTTGTGACACGTCCCGATGTGGTGGCGTCTGCAATTTGGGTTCCCGAGAAAATTGCCTATGTGTTCCATCTGCTTGTACCGCTGGCATTCTTGCCACTGTTGGGTATAGAGATTGCTGCGCTGGCTTTGCCAACCTTGACTTATTCGTTGTTGAGCACCTATCCGTTGCAGTACGAAATTCGTTCGTATTATTTCTCACCGTTACTGCCCTTTCTATTTTTTGCAGCAGTAGTAGGAATGCAACGTTTACTGATGTGGCGTGGTGAATGGCGTGCTGCTCTCGTCACGTTTTTGTGTGTGTCGAGCGTTGGCGCATATTTCTTGAATGGTGCTGGCCCTCTTGCGCGTCATTTTCAGCCGCATCGTTACCACATCAACGACCGCACGCGCCTGGGGAATGAACTGGTATCACAGATACCCCCTGAAGCGATCGTGGTTGGTCAAAATGAATTTCTTGCCCATCTGTCAAATCGGCAATTTTTGTACGAGATACCGGTCATCCCGCATCCCCATCAGGCGGATTACCTGGTGGCGGATACAACACCGGGCTCGTGGTTTGATGTTCATCGTGGCCATTGGCAATATAATCTCTCCTCTGGCTTTTTTGAAAAGATCGTCGAGCGTGATAATTATATTATTGCGCGCCGCAAGCCTTCTGAGCACTGGCTTGACATCCAGTACGGTCAGATAATCACTTTACTTGGCTATTCGATGGTGGTCACGGAGACGAAACCCTGGGGAACAACGCTTCGTCCGGTACTGGAATGGCGCGCTGATCAACCGATCAGCGAGTCGTACCACATCGTGATCAGCGTCGTGGATCGGTATGGTCATCGTTGGGTGACCGATGCACGCGAGCCACACGATGGCGTCACTCCAACGCATCGGTGGCGTGTTGGAAAAATCGTCGGTGATCAGTACGACTTGCGTCTGCCGCCGACGATGCCGACGGATGAGTATATTCTCACGGCGGCCGTGTGTGCGCAAAAACATGGGGCTTGTTTGTCTGCTACCGACAGCGCGGGCAATATGTTGGGCGAAGAAGTCGAGTTCGCGCGCGTGTGGGTGACCAAGAACAAGAGATCGTTTACCGCGAGTGATTTGCATCTGACGAATCGGTTGTTGGTGGATTTGGGCGAAGTGCGTTTGATTGGCTATGAACCACCGCGTGCGACCATTGCGCCGGGCGAATTGTTGCAGATTGGTTTGTATTGGCGCGCGCGCGTCAAGCCGCGCGGTGATTATCTCGTCGCGATCCAGTTGCGCGATGCGGACGGGCGCGTTGCGTTTGAGCAGGCGTCACGTCCAGCGAAAGGTACATATCCAACGACGGAGTGGGATGCTGGGGAAGTGTTACTCGATTGGCACGATTTTCATTTGCCGCGTGAGTTAGCCGCTGGTCATTACCACATAGTTGTTGTATTGCACAACGCGGTAACTGCTGTACGTGTTGGTGAAACGGTGATTTCAACGCTGGCTGTTTTAGAGTAGAATCTTCTATCTCCGTTATTACCTTGATGCGATCCGCGAGTGGTTAGGTTTTTGATGATAAGGTTTCGACGATGGATTGGCTGATACCTCCAGGATTCGTACCGCTGATCGCGTGGGTGTTTTACAGCGGTGTGCTCATTTTTCTTGTGTCACAACGTCGCCAGGGCGAGATGCTCGTTCGACGCTTGATGCTCTATCTGGGAGTGATGACCCTGGGTACGCTGGCGTTACTTGCCTCCACGCTCGATTTTGCCGAGCCGATCCCCGATGTGTCGCGGCGATTGTTTGTGTATGTTCATACTGTGCTGCCGCTCCTCTTTTACGTGTTTGCGCGTGCCTATGTTCGCCAGGGGCGCAAACCGTACAGTCTTTTGCTGGGTGCGTTTTTGATAGTGGCATTGGTAGGCATAGACCTCGCGCAGATTTCCTTTGATTTGATTTTTGGTCTTGTTTCTGCTGATGTGCTGGTCGGATGTCTGCACGCGTTGAATTGGTTGCTCTTTGGTAGTATGGTGGCATTGTTCAGCGTGCGCGAGTATCAGCGACAGACCAGCCCACTCCATCGCAATCGGGTGGCGTATCTTGCGCTGGCGTGGCTCCCCTTGTTTGCTGAAGGGAGCCTGGAAATCCTGTGGGGCGCACCTTTGCGTTCACTGTCGCTCGGACTGCAAATGATGGGTGTTGTCGTGATTACCTATGCCACCCTCAAGCACGATTTGATGGACTTGAGGATGCTGGCGCGTCAGGTGATCTACGCGATCGTGGTGTTTGCCTTCAGTGTGGTGGTCTATGTACTCGTTCTGGGTATGGTGATCAACCTGTTACGCGAAGCCGAGCCGTGGAAGGTGGTGGGTGGTGTGTTGCTAGCGGCGGTGTTACTCACGCTGGTGTATCAACCTGTGCGCTCCTGGCTGCAGCACGCGTTGCGTGCCCGATTGTTTGGTCAGCGTTACAGCCCGCAATCGGTCGTGCAAGATTTTAGTCAGCGTCTTGGCGCGCGCATTGATCTGGAAGAACTGGCGCGTGAAGGGCGTACGTTATTGGAGAAGACGATGGGGGCTTGCGCGGTGACGCTCGCGCTGGTCACGCGGACCGATGGAGTGTATAGCGTGCGCCCCGTGCTGGCGCCCGAGGATGTACCGCCCGAAATTCCGCTCGACGAAGAATCATCGGTCGCACGAACGTTGGCGCTAGCCAAACCCTTGTTGCAGTACGATGTGGATCGTTTGCCGCAGTACGCTGATTTGTCCGCCGAGACGCGCAGCGCATTGCAAAAACTGCGCGGCGAAGTGTTTGTCCCGATTGTGAGTCGCGGCATCTGGATTGGGATGTGGATTATCGGTGCGAAAATCTCTGGCGACCGTTACACCGAGGCGGATCTGGCTTTGTTGACAACGCTTGCCGATCAAAGCGCGGTCGCGCTGGAAAACGCGCGACTGCTCGCGGATCTGCGCGCGCAGATGGCGCAAATTCGTTCGATGCGCGATTATCTCGACTCGACACTGGCGAGTATCGCTTCGGGAGTTGTGACTTTGAGTCGCGAAAATCGCATCATCAGTTTCAATCGCGCTGCAGAACTCATCTTCCGCCTTCCCGTGTCCAAAGTCATCGGGCGTCCGTACGACCAGGTGTTACCGGCGTTCGAGGGAGTGGACATCGCCGCACTACTCAAACGGGTGTGGGAAGGGGGCGATACAGCGGTGGCGCGTGATGTGACCGCGCGTGTCTTTGGACGTGGTGTGGTGCATCTTACCTTGCAATGCTCGGCGTTACGACGCGGCGACGAGATTGCTGGCGCGGTCATCGTCATCGAAGATTTGACTGAGCAGACGCGTCTCGAGATGCAACGCCGTGCACAGGAACAAGAGACGCGGCGTATCCGCGCGATGTTTGAGCACTATGTCGCGCCAAGCGTGGTGAAGGAACTCCTTGCCGATCCGCGTCGCATCGCGCTGGGAGGGCATCGTCGCACAGTGACGGTGCTGTTTGCCGATATTCACGGGTTCACCTATCTGGCGGAACAACTTGCGCCCGAAGAACTGGTTCAAGTGTTGAACGGTTATTTGTCTCTGGCAGCCAAAATCATTCTGCATCACGAAGGCACGCTCGACAAGTTTATGGGCGACGGTGTGATGGCCATTTTCAACGCGCCGTTGCCCCAGCGTGATCACGCCTGGCGCGCGGCGCGCGCGGCACTGGCGCTGCAATCCCAGATGGCCACGTACGCCGCCCGACTGCCAGAGACAGTACGCACATACTTTCGCATTGGCATCCACACGGGCGATGCGGTAGTGGGGAACATCGGCGCGCAAGAGTTGATGAATTACACGGCTATCGGTGATCCGGTCAACGTTGCCAAACGCTTGCAGGAGAATGCCGAGAGCAATCAAATTCTCATTTCGCGCGCGACCTATACCTTGATTGAAAGCAGGGTGAAGGTGCGCCCGCTAGAGACGCTGGTGGTCAAGGGGCGTGCCACACCAGTCGAAGTATTCGAATTACTGGGGGTGCACGGTGAACACACGCAGATTTCCTGAAGGTTTTTTGTGGGGCACTGCCACATCCGCACATCAAGTCGAAGGTGGCAACACGAACAACGATTGGTGGGCGTGGGAGCAGGTGCCCGGTCACATCAAAAACGGCGATACCTCTGCGGTCGCGTGTGATTGGTGGCGCGGCGAAAAGTATCGCGAGGATTTTGATCTGGCGCGCACGCTCTACCAAAACGCGCATCGTCTTTCCGTCGAGTGGAGTCGCATCGAACCGCGCGAGAACGAGTGGAGCGCGGAAGCGTTCGCGTTCTATCGGCGCGTCTTGAGCGCGCTCCGTGAGCGCGGTATGACACCGTTGGTGACGTTGCATCATTTCACTAATCCGTTATGGCTGCGCGCGCAAGGCGCATGGGAGACGCCCGCTGTGGTATCGTACTTTGAGCGTTTTGTCTCGCGCGTGGTGCAAGAACTCGGCGACCTGTGCGATTTTTGGGTGACTATCAACGAGCCAATCATTATGATTATGCCCACGTATATTCTGGGCAAATGGGTACCGGGCAAAAAGGATTTTGTGCTGGCGATGCGCGTCCTGAGGAATGTGCTGCGCGCGCATGCGGTGGCGTATCATGCCATTCATCGTGTGCAACCAAAGGCGCGTGTCGGTCTGGCACATAACCTGTTACCTCTGACGCCTGCTCATCCCAACTCGGCGCTCAATCGTCTTGCCGTACGAATGCAGGATTTTCTTTACAATCGAATGTTCTTGCTTGCGCTCAAAGATGGTGTGCTCCGTTTTCCGCTGAGTCTGGGCGAACGCGTTCCTGAAGCGGCAGGTACGCAAGACTATATCGGTCTGAATTTTTATTTCTCACGACGGGTTGCGCTCGACTGGTCTCAGCCGGGGATGCTGTTTGCGCGCACTCTACCGGCGCGCCCCTGGGGTGTGTCGTACGATGACGAGTTGCTCGACTGGTTTGGCAAAGGGGATATTGATCCCGACGCGTTTTATCGTACTGTGAAAGGGCTGGCTGAGTACGCGCCCGGTGTGCCCATCTACATTACCGAGAATGGTATATGCGATCGCAATGATGAAGTGCGCCCGCGTTATCTCGTGGCACACCTGCTCGCGTTGCATCGGGCGATTCAAGAAGGCGCGCCGGTCAAAGGATATTTTCACTGGACACTGGTGGACAATTTCGAATGGTCGGAGGGATACTCGCTGCAATTCGGATTGATTGCGAATGATCTGGCTACGCAAACGCGCACCCTCAAACCGAGTGCAATGCTGTATGCGCAGATTGCGCGCGAGAACGCGCTGGCGGAAGCAATGAGCCAATGAGCCAAATGGTCAATGAGCCAATGTGCCAAATGGTCAATGAGTCAATGAACAAATTTTGTCATTGGTCATTGGTCATTCGTCATTGGTCATTTGTCATTTGTCATTCGTCATTCGTCACCTATGGTTGTTGGAGTCTGTACACTCGAACTGGATATTCCTGCGAGTCAATCGCTCAAGGACAAGCGTCACGTGGTCAAATCGGTTGTTGCGCGCGTGCGCCAATCGTTCAACGTGTCCATCGCGGAGGTGGATGATCTCGATGCGTGGCAGCGCGCGACGATTGGTATCGTGTGTGTCTCCTCCGATGCCGAATATGCGCACGGTTTGTTGGAAAAGGTGATTGATAGCATCGAACGCAGTCGCCTGGATGCGGTGATTGTGAATTACACGATTGAGATGTGGTAGGTGACGCGAAAGGACGCGAAAGGAAACTCTTTCGCGCCCTTTCGCGTCGGTTTGCTTATCTGCCCACTTGTGCTAAAATAGCGCGCATTGTAAATATCGTGCGTCAAGGAATCGAATGTTAAAATCGGCTCGTTTTTGGATCGGGCTGGTCATCAGCGCGGTCTGTTTGTATTTTGCGTTTCAAGGCATCCAATTCGACAAGTTGCTCGAAGCGTTGATTGGAATTGACTGGTGGTGGATTGGCGTCTCCACACTCGTGTTCTTTGCGAGTTACGCGGGGCGCGTGTTTCGCTGGCAGTTGTTGTTCTATCCGCAGAAACCCCGCTGGCTCAAGACGTTTTACGCGCTCAACATCGGTTATTTTCTGAGCAATCTGCTACCCGCGCGTCTGGGTGACATTGTGCGCGCGTATTTGATTGGCGAAATCGAAAGTGTGAGCAAAGCGCGCGCGCTGTCCACCGTCGTCGTAGAGCGCTTGAGCGATGGTTTGACGGTGGTGTTGCTCTTGGCAGTGACCGCGCTCTTTGTGCCGAATATCCCTGATGAAGCGCGGCAGGGCGCGCTGGTAACGGCTGTGGCAGGAATCGGCGGGGTGGTGTTTCTGCTGGTTTTATCGTTGCAGAAAGAACGCGGAATGAATATGCTGCGACGGCTCACCGCGCCGCTGCCGTTCTTGCGCAGCCCGCGCCTGTGGCGCGCGCTCGAATCGCTGATTGATGGCTTTGCGATTCTGCGTTCACCGCGCGAAATTGGTGGTGTGGTGGTGTGGGCAATTTTCGTCTGGATTACTGGCGGGTTGATGTACTGGACAGTAATGTTCGCGATAAATCTAAACGCTGGCATCGCTGCTGCGTTTCTGGTGATGCTGGTCACATCACTTGTTGTCGTCGTCCCCTCGTCACCGGGTTACATCGGCGTTTTTCACTATGTCGCGCAATTGACGCTTGTGAACGTTTTTGGGATGGACAAATCTGCCGCGCTCAGTTATGCCATTGTCGTGCACGCGTTCACCTACCTCTGGCTCATCGCTTTTGGCATTTACTCGATGTGGCACGAAGGATTGTCCTATCAAAAGTTGCGAACGCTGCAGAGTGAAACGTGAACACAATACGCAATACCTGATACACAATACCCCTATGGAGATTCAACCTTGAACAAAATTCTAGTCACCGGCGGTTGTGGTTTCATCGGTTGCAACTGGGTGGATCGGTTGCTGGCGCGCGGTGAGCGCGTCATCGCGTTCGATAACCTGTCGCGGCGCGGTTCGGAGAAGAACGCGGAATGGTTGCGCGGCAAGTACGGCGCGCGTTTCGAGTTGATTTGCGCGGATATTCGCGACGCGCGTGCTATCGCGGACGCGGCGCGCGAGGTGGATGCCATCTACCACTTTGCCGCGCAGGTCGCGGTCACGACCTCGGTAACGAATCCGCGCGAGGATTTTGAGATCAACGCGCTCGGCACGTTCAACGTGCTCGAAGCCGCGCGCGCGTCGGGACGCAATCCGCTTGTTCTCTTCGCTTCGACGAACAAGGTGTACGGCGGGATGGAGGACGTGGCAATCGTCGAACACGCCACGCGCTATGGCTATCGCGATTTACCGAATGGATTTTCGGAAGAGCGTCCGTTGGACTTTTGCTCCCCGTACGGGTGTAGCAAAGGCGCTGCCGATCAGTACACGCGCGACTATGCTCGCATCTACGGCTTGCCCACCGTTGTCTTTCGCCAATCGGCGATTTACGGTTATCGCCAATTCGGTGTGGAGGACCAGGGCTGGCTCGCGTGGTTCATCATCGCCGCTGTGACAGGTAAACCCATCACGATTTACGGCGATGGCAAGCAGGTGCGCGATATGCTCTTTATTGACGATTTGCTCGACGCGTACGATGCGGCGACCGCGCGCATTGACCGTGTGGCGGGACAGGTGTATAACATTGGTGGTGGACCCAACAACACGATTTCGGTGTGGGCAGAGTTTGGTCCGATGCTTGAAAAATTGCTGGGGCGTAAAATCCCGGTGCAGTACGGCGATTGGCGCCCCGGCGATCAACGCGTCTGCGTGTACGATATTTCTAAAGCCAGGCGCGAGTTGGATTGGGAGCCCAGGGTGGGTGTGCAGGAAGGTGTGGAGAAATTGTATCGCTGGGTTGTCGAAAACCGCGCGCTGTTCGATTGAAAAATGAAGATTCTGATTGCACTGACATATTATCGTCCCCACATCAGCGGACTGACCATCTACGTTGAACGATTGGCGCAAGCCCTCGCCGCGCGCGGGCATCGCGTCACCGTGCTGACCTCGCACTATCGTCACGATTTGCCGTACCGCGAGGAGATCGAAGGCGTGACCGTGTTGCGGCACCCCGTTGCGTTTCGCTTGAGCAAGGGGAGCATTATGCCCGGCTTTTTGTCGCGCGCGTGGGCATTGATGCGCCAGCACGATGTGGCAAGCGTTCATCTGCCCCAGGCGGAAGGTGGACCACTCGCGGTCATTGGACGATTCCTCGCGCACACGCCGGTCGTGCTGACGTATCACTGCGATTTGCAATTGCCCCCTGGCATTTTGAATCGGGTGATTGATCGCGCCGTGTTCGTGTCGAACTGGATCGCCGCACGCTTTGCGGATCGCATTGTTGCCTACACGGACGATTACGCGCGCCACTCGCCACTTCTCTCGCACTTTCAGTCGAAAATTGTCGTCATCTATCCGCCTGTAGTGATGCCGCCGCCCGATGCGCGCGCGGTTGCCGCGCTCAAGCAAACGTATCGCGCGGAAGGGCATACCATTGTTGGCTTTGCCGCGCGCTTTGCGGAAGAAAAGGGCGTCAGTTACCTCATCAACTCGTTGCCGTTCGTGCGCGAGAAAATTCCTAACGTCAAATATCTTTTCGCCGGCGAGTACGAAAACGTCATCGGCGAAAATGTGTGGGAGCGTTTGCAGCCATTGATCAAACAATATCGCGAGTATCTGGAATTTTTGGGACCGCTGCCAAATCATGAGATGGGCAACTTTTTTGGCGCGTGCGATGTGCTGACCGTTCCCAGCATCAACTCGACCGAATCATTTGGCCTGGTGCAAGTCGAAGCGATGCTGAGTGGCTGTCCGGTCGTTGCCTCCAATTTGCCCGGCGTGCGCGAGCCGATTCGCGTGACCGGGATGGGCGAGATTGTGCCGAGTAAAGACGCGCGCGCGCTCGCCGAGGGCATCGTCCGCGTTTTGCAGAATCGCGCCGCGTACGTGCGTCCGCGCGCGGAAATCGAAGCGCTCTTTTCGCTGGAGCAAACGGTTCGCCAATACGAGGAGTTGTTCGAGTCGTTGAGATGAATTCGCGCGATTACCTCATCGAGCATCTCATTGCAATTCCGTCGTTTCGCGCGCTCTTGCGCGCGGTCGAGGCGCGTAAAATCGCCGCGCTGAATCTGCCGCGACCGATTCTCGATTTGGGTTGCGGCGATGGGCATTTCGCGCAAGCCACCTTCACCGAGCCGCTCGACGTGGGAATTGATCCATCGCCGCACGCGATCGCTGAAGCCGCGCGGCGCGGCATGCATCGCGAACTGCGCGTGGTGAACAGCAACGCGATGCCGTTCGCCGATGGCGCGTTCGCGAGTGTGTTGAGCAACTCGGTGCTGGAACACATTCCCGATGTGGATGCGACATTGCACGAGACGTATCGCGTTCTGCGACGCGGGGGTGTGTTCGTGTTCACCACGCCGTCGCATCACTTTGCCGAATTTCTGTTCTTTGCCGATTTTTTTCGCGCGCTGCGTCTGGAAACGCTCGCGCGCGCGTACGAAAATTATTTCAATCGCATCTCGCGTCACTATCGCACCGATTCGCCCGAGGTGTGGCAGGCGCGTCTCGCGCGTTATGGTTTTGTGGTGCGCGAGTGGCACGCGTATTTTTCGCGCGCCGCCTCGCATCTCTTCGATCTGGCGCATTACTATTCCGCGCCGACGTTGTTGTACAAGAAATTGTTTGGGCGCTGGGTGCTGCTGCCGCACCGCGCGAATTTCGCGCTCATCGAACCGCTGTGGCGGCGTTACTATGACGAGCCGCCGGTGACCAAAGGCGCGTATCTCTTTTTCGTGTGCGAGAAAAAGTGAATCGTTTCCGTTCCGTCATTCCCCCCACGCTCGCGCTCGCCGCGATGGCGTTCGCGGTGCTAGCGCAAAATTTGCATACCCATCGTCAAGCCGATGATGCCGCGCGCGTGCTGTTCCTCGTTGCGATTGGCGTGTGGTTGTTTGTGCTATTCACCGTGCCGGTGACGATTGGCACGCGGCTGGTGCACATCCCCGCCGAAGAAAAACCGCGTCCGCTCGCGCGCTCGTTCGTTGTCAGCGCGTTCGCGCTCGCCGCGCTCACCTTTCTCTTTTCCAGCGGCAACGAGTTCAATGCCGATAACGTCCTCGCGTGGTTTTTGAGTATTGCCGTTTTTCTCTACGCGTTTTGGATTCCGGAAAAAAACTGGGAGGCGTGGCTGGCGCGCCTGGTGTCCGCGCGCAAAATGTTTGTCGAAGGCGTACGTCTCTCGCCGACGGTGCTCGCGCTGGTGGGCGTAATGGCGGTCGGCATCGTGTTCTACTATCACGATCTCGACGCGATGCCGGCGGAGATGACGAGCGATCACGCTGAGAAACTTCTCGATGTGAACGATGTGGTCAACGGTGGTCTCGCGCCGATTTTCTTCGAGCGGAACACGGGGCGCGAGCCGTTGCAATTCTATCTCACTGCCGCGTTCGTCAAATTGACCGGTCACCCGATTGATCATATGGCGCTCAAACTCATCACCGCGTTGATGGGGGTGCTGGTCATTCCATTCACGTTTCTCCTGGCGCGCGAACTGTTCGACGACGATGTTGCGCTCTTTGCTGCGTGCTTGATTGCCATCGCCAAGTGGCCCCTCACGATTGCGCGAATGGGCTTGCGATTTCCGTTCACGCCGGTCTTTGTCGCGCCGACGCTGTATTTTCTGTTCCGCGCGCTCAAGTCGAATCGCCGCAACGATTTTTTGATGGCGGGCTTGTTTCTGGGACTCGGCTTGCTCGGTTACAACGCGTTTCGCCTGGTGCCAGCGCTCGTCGTCGTGTTCATCGGGTGGTGGTGGTGGACGCATCGCTTGACGCTGGCGCAAACCCGATCGCTCATCGTCAACAGCGCGTTGATGTTCACGCTCGCGCTCTTTGTCGTGATGCCGCTCGTGCGTTATATGACCGAACGACCCGAGATGGTGTGGTATCGCGCGGCAACGCGTCTTGTTGGTGAAGGTCAGGTAACGGTGAGCGATCCGCTCGATGTGTTTGCGAGTAATTTGGTGAACGCGGCGTTGATGTTCAACTGGACGAGTGACGCGGCGTGGCCCAACGCGCTGCCCAACGATCCCGCGCTCGATTACGTTTCGGGCGGATTGTTCGTGCTGGGCGTGACGTACGCGCTCTATCGCCTCGCGCGCTATCGCGAGAACGCGTACGCGTTTGTGCTGGGTGGCATCGCGATTATGCTGTTGCCGTCTGCACTCGCGCTGGCATTCCCGAACGAAAATCCCAGCGTCGTGCGCGCAGGTGGCGCGATTCCGTTCGTCTTCATCATCGTTGCGCTACCGCTGGCGTGGGTGTGGCGCGCGGGACGCACCTTGCTCGCCGAGTTTGGGTGGGGACGCGCGGCGACACTCGTGACGATTGTTCTGCTGCTCGCGCTGATTGTGCGCGCGAATTACTTGCGCTATTTCGTGGATTTCGATGCACACTATCGGCGCGCGTCGTGGAATTCGTCCGAGGTTGCGGCGGTGATTCGCGGCTTTGCGTCAAGCGTCGGCGATGTAGAGCACGCGTGGATTCTGCTCTATCCGCACTGGATTGACACGCGCAATGTCGCCATCAACATGCAGCGCATCGGTTGTGATCAAACGTTGCCGAACGCGGACGCGGCGCGCGCTCACGCGAACGACCCATCGAACAAACTATACATTCTTCACCCCGGCGATCACGCCAACTTGACGCGCCTGCGTGAGATTTTCCCGAATGGGCAAGAGCGTGTGTTCCGCGCGCGCACGCCGGGGCACGATTTTATCGTGTTCTATGTGCCGGGCGCGGTGGCGCCGGGGCAGGTTTTGGGACCTAGGTGATTGGAGATTGGAGATTAGAGATTGGGAAATCGCCAATCGAAAATCGGCAATCATAAATTGAGTCAAGCAGTGGATATGTATCAGCAATATCCGTCTCCTCAGACGCGCTGGCATCGTCTTGCGCCGATTTTGCTCACACTGATTGTGCTTTTCGGCGCGGTGTTGCGTTTGAGTGGCATCAACTGGGACGAGGATCAGCATCTGCATCCCGACGAACGCTTTTTGACGATGGTCACCTCGGCGCTGAGTATTCCCGGCGTGAGTATGCCGTTGAGTGCGCCGCCGCTCGGTTGTGCCAAGTGGGGCAGTTACTTTGATACCAAGTGTTCGCCGCTCAATCCGTACAATCACGATTTCGGCTTGTTCGTCTATGGCACGTTCCCGATTTTTCTCACGCGTCTTGTTGGTGAGTTGCTGGGGCAAACGGGCTATGGCGAAATTCACCTCGTCGGTCGCGCGCTCTCCGCGCTCTTTGATCTCTCCACCGTCTTGCTTCTCTTTTTCATCGGACGGCGAATGTATGGCGTGCGCGTCGCGCTGCTGGGCGCGCTCTTTCTCGCCGCGTCGGTGCTGAACATTCAGCAGTCGCATTTCTTCACCGTAGATACTTTTACCAACGTTCCGATTTTGCTGGCGTTCTGGTGCGCGCTGGATATTGCCGAGGGCAAGCCGGGGCGCGCGTTCGTGTACGCCGGCGTGGCGTTTGGACTCGCGCTCGCGGGGCGCATCAACATCGCGCCGTTCGCCGTCGTGCTGATGGCGGCGGCGGCTTTGCGCGCGTGGCAAACGTTAAACGTGAAACGTGAAGATGAACTGCCAATGCCCGAAACCCTCGATGCAGAACACACATCACCTTTCACAAATCACGCTTCACGTTTCACGTCTCACGCCTCACGTTTTACCTCCAAACTCACGCATGCCTTTCTCGGACTCGCCGGCGCCGCGCTCGCCGCGCTCATCGTGTTTCGACTCTTTCAACCGTACGCCGCGATGGGTCCGCATTTCGTTTCGCCCGCGCTCCCCAAACTCGATGTGAGTCGCGGCATCGTGAATATGCTGTTCGATGTGGCGTTGTCGTGGGCGGGTGGCGTTAACCCCAAGTTCGCCGACAATATGACGTACATCAGCGAACTGGTTGCGGGACGGCAGGATTATCCGCCGGGGCATCAGTGGACGAATCGTCCTGCGTACATCTTTCCGCTGCAAAATATGGTGCTGTGGGGACTGGGGCTGCCGCTCGGTCTCGCGGCGTGGGCAGGATTTGCGTACGCGCTGTATCGGTTGGTGCGTTACCGCGAGTGGCAACATCTTTTGATTGTCACGTGGGTTGGCATCACGTTTGCGTACACGGGACAGCAGTGGGTCAAGACACTGCGCTACTTTTTGCAAATCTATCCGTTCCTCGCGCTCCTCGCGGCGTGGGGGCTGGTTGCGTTGTGGGATGCGGTGACGAATGACGAACGACGAATGACGCACGTTCGTCCTCTTCCCCTTCGTCCTTCGTCCTTCGTCCTTCGTCTTTCGTCTTTCGTCCTTCGTCTTTCGTCTTTCGTCCTTCGTCTTTCGTCTTTCGTCCTTCGTCCTTTGTCCTTCGTCATTTGTCTCATCGTCATCGGCTACACGCTCTTTTGGGCGACCGCGTTCGCGACGATTTACACGCGTCCCGTGTCGCGCGTCGCAGCGTCGCACTGGATTTTCGAGAATGTGCCGCGCGGCGCGACGCTGGCGAACGAACACTGGGACGATCCGTTGCCGCTACGCGTGGGCGGACGTGATCCGTTCGGCGGGATGTATCGTGGTGTGATGATGAACTGGTACGACGAGGACACGCACGAAAAACGCGCACAGGCAATCGAATGGATTGACCAGGCGGATTACATCATTCTCTCGTCCAATCGTTTGTACGGCTCGATTCCGCGCCTGCCGATGCGTTATCCGCTGACGACCAGGTACTACGAGTGGCTCTTCGATGGCACACTCGGCTTTGACAAGGTCGCGCAGTTCACCTCGCGTCCGCAACTCTTTGGCATCGAAATCAACGATGACGATGCGGAAGAAGCGTTCACGGTGTACGATCATCCCAAGGTGTTGATTTTCAAGAAATCGTCGCGTTACTCGCGCGCGCACATCGAGCAACTGTTCGACAGCGTGGACTTGAGCGAAGTGTATCGCTTTTGGCCCCGCGAAGCCACCGCCGCGCCGACCGCGCTCTTGCTGACGCCGGCGGAGCGCGAGGCGCAAGCGCGCGGCGGCACGTGGTCGGAGATTTTCAATCCCAATGATTTTGCGAATCGCGCGCCGGTGTTTGTGTGGCTCGCGCTCATCACGCTTTTGGGCTGGCTGGCGTTTCCGCTCGCGTTCGTCGCGCTGCGCGCGCTCGTGGATCGCGGTTACATTTTTGCGAAAGCGCTGGGTGTGCTGCTGCCTGCATGGGGCGCGTGGACGCTGGCGAGTTATCACCTTGTACCGTTCAGCCGCGCGAGTATCGCGCTGGTCATCGTGTTCATCGCGATTCTGAGCGCGCTCGCGCTCTGGTGGCGCGGGCGCGAACTCGTCGCGTTTTTGCGCGCGCGGTGGAGAATCGTTCTCGTTGAAGAGATCGCGTTCTTGATGTTCTTTGGCGCGTTTCTGCTGATTCGCTATGGCAATCCGGATTTGTGGCACCAGTGGTATGGCGGCGAAAAGCCGATGGATTTCGCGCACCTCAACGCGGTCATCAAGTCCACGTGGTTTCCGCCGTACGATCCGTGGTTCGCGGGCGGCTATCTCAACTATTACTACTTTGGTCAGGTCATCAACGCGACGCTTATCAAATTTTCCGGCATCGTTCCCGAAGTGGCGTACAACCTCGTGCTGCCGATGTATTTCGCGCTGACGGCGATGGGCGCGTTTAGTGTCGTTCTTAGTCTTTATCAGACGAAGGACGAAGGACGAAGGACGAACGCGGGACGCGCCTTCGTTGTGGCATTGCTGGGCGCGGTGTTCGTCGCGATCATTGGCAATCTGGGGCAAGCGATTTTGCTGGGGCAAACGTTTCTGCGCATCGGTGGTGGCGATGCGCGCGATTCGGTTGTGAGTGTCGCCGCGGCAATCGTCAACGGCGTGTGGCGCGTTGTGGTCGAGCATCAGCCGTTTGATGTGCCGATGGGGCATTGGTATTGGAACGCCACGCGCATCATCCCCGATACCATCAACGAGTTTCCATTCTTTACATTTCTCTACGCCGATTTGCACGCGCACTTGATGGCGTTGCCGTTCACGCTCGTCGTGATGGGGTTCTGTGTGAATTTCATCGTGCGCGCTGTGGATGACGAAAGACGAAGGACGAACGACGAACGCCTTCGTCCTTTCGATGTAATCGAAGTGGTCGCGCTGTCGCTCGTGTTCGGCGCGTTGCGCGCGATCAACTTTGCCGATTTTCCGACGTACCTGTTGCTCATCGCTTGCGCGCTGGCGATTGGCGAGTACGCGCGACGCGAGACGATTGACTGGGCAGGTATCATCGCCGTCGCGTGGCGCTTTGGCGCGATTGTCGTTTTGAGCACGCTGTTGTATTATCCGTTCGTCAAATCGTTTGCCAGCGCGTACCTCAGCATCGAACTGTGGAAGGGCGCGCGGACGAACCTGAGCGAGTACCTCGTTGTTCACGGCATCTTTTTGTTCGTCATCGTCACGTGGCTCATCGCGCGCGTGCTGGATACGCCCGAACGACGCAAAATTTTTGTGGATGTGCTGCCGCTCCTCATCGTTGCGTTCATCGTCGTCGAGACCGCATTCGTTCTGACAGACCTGATGGTGTTTACGATTGCGTTTCCGTTGCTCGCGTTCGCAACGATTCTGCTCGTGCGACCCGATGTGGACGCGCGCGCGCGTTTCGTCGCGCTCCTCATTGCGGCGGGTCTGGCGATGACGATGATGGTCGAGGTTGTCGCGTACAAAGGCGACATCGGGCGAATGAACACCGTGTTCAAATTTTATTTGCAGGTGTGGGTGTTCTTTGCGATTGCTGCTGCGATGGCGCTCGCTTCGCTCGCGCAGACGAACGAC
>DAOTYB010000056.1:0-2177 GCA_034435315.1 Anaerolineae bacterium
TGCACACATACGCCAACAGCGGGTCGCGTTTCCGTCCACGTCGTCGTATTCCAGAGACTCGCGCGCGACGCGCACGGCGCAGGTAGGTTGAATGTGCCTCCCCCTGGATTCGGAATAACCCCAATCTGGTACTGAAAGCGGGTAATGCCGCGCGTCTGCATCACGCTCTCCAACGCGCTTTGCGCCGCGTCTGATGCAACCAACGGATCAAGATACATTTCCCCTGTCGCCGTGAACTGATTCCAGTCGCGACCAAAACTCGCGCCGCGCAACGCGGCATCGTTCGCCGCGCTGTAGGCGAAGGTGCGCGTGTCCTGAATGCGATACGCATCCACTATCACCGCGGCGAGGACCATCAGAATCAGCGTGAAGAGCAGTCCCGCAATGGTGGCGCTACCGCGGTCATCGCGGTCACCAAGTTCAAAGGTTCCAAGTTTCAGGTTAGACCTGAAACCTGTAACCTGAAACGTGACGATCATTTTCCCTCCATAAAGAACCTCTCGACTACCTGTGGATCGAACTGCGTGCCGGCGTTGCGTTCGATTTCCAGGCGCGCCTGTATCGGCGTGAACGCGCGACGGTATGGGCGTTCGCTCGTGAGCACGGCGTACGTGTCGGCGACGGCCAGCACGCGCGCGACCCAGGGAATTTGTGTTCCCTGGAGCGCATACGGGTAGCCCATTCCATCCCAGCGCTCGTGATGAAATTTCGCGCCTTGCACGCTTGCCTGGAGCGCTCCCATCTGGCTGAGCAGCACCGCGCCGCGCGCAGGATGTTGTTGCATCACGCGCCGCTCCTTGCGCGACAATCTACCGCGTTTGCGCAAGATGCCCGGGGCAATCGAAATCTTCCCAATATTGTGTAACAGCCCAGCGCAGTACCATTCCTCTTCGCAGCCTGGGGGTGCCAGGCGAAGCAGTGCGCGCGCCACTTGCTCACCGTGCGCGTACAACTCGGCGTCCCACGCGGCATAAAGTAGCATGGCCGCGCGTAACACGCCGCGCTGTCCATCAGACAATTGCTTGAAATTTGGCCATCCTTTAGTCATTCGTCATTCGTCATGGATATGCCTCAATGCTTTGCGAATGAACAACGCGCAAGGTCTTGGGTGCGAAAATCATCAGTGGAATCACAGGCTGATAGGATACTTCCGCCGTCACGCTAAATACAGTTTGAAAAGATTGACTTGGCATATCCACTGTCATTTGCACACTTCCCGCACCTCCCAGCACGTTTCGATCCAACTCGGTCTGAATCATGTTCCGCGCGGTCACCTGGTCACTCGGCACAAGCGACAGATACCGCGCCGCACGATACGTTCCGACATCGAGCGCGTGTTTCACCGAAATCGCGCGCGCCATTTCCACTGCGCCGAAGAACGTGACAACAAAGATGAGCAGAAAGAAGACCAACTCGATGGAAACAGAACCTCGGTCAATGAGCCAATTGCCCAATGAGCCAATGAGCCAAATTCGTCTAGAGGGTTTTGGCTCATTGGTGAATTGGTTCATTGGCTCATTTACTTTGTTGTATGGACGACGTACCAATTCACCCTCCATCCCACCGAATTACTTGCCAAGGTCAATGGATCGTAGAATGCCCGTGCTGACCAATCGCCGACAAGCGATGAGCCGAAACACGCATCACCGCCAACGCTTGATGCGTTGAGCGTGAAACGACCGAAGGCGTCGGTGAAGGTGTAGTAATTGGCTATGCTGCCATTCGGGTCAGTGATGGCAATGCGGATCATCTGTCCGTTGAACGGATTGCCCGTGAGAGTCCCACGCAACACCTGGGTCGGCTCGTCTATGGTCGCACCGCATTGCAGCAAGAACGGATAATCGCGCGTGAGCATCAAGGTGGGCTGCGCGGTAGGTGTTGCCGTCGCTGTTGGAGTCGGCGTGAACGTTGGTGTCGCGGTCGGCGTGAGCGTTGGCGTTGCCGTGCGCGTCGGTGTTGGGGTATGCGTGGCGGTTGGAGTAGCACTCGGTGTCGGCGTCGCGTTCACACAGCGGAGACTGCGCGGCGAATCGGTCAGCGTGACCCAGCGATTACCCCACATCACGTCATTCGTGCGCGCTTCGATCGAATACGTCACCCCAGGCGTCAAGTAGGGCGCCAGATTGACGCCGAACCCGCAATACCCATTCACCGAGGAACATGCCCCGGGGTCGCTT
>DAOTYB010000057.1:0-2428 GCA_034435315.1 Anaerolineae bacterium
GGTCGGCGCAAAGTACGCCGCGCGCGAAAATCGCGCGAGCAGACGCGTCAGGACGATGCGCGGGACAGAAACTTGGAGATACATCTTCTTCATCGCGTCAACGTCCTCCGATGACGAGTGAAAGTCCCAGCACAAAAATCATCCCGACGACGATGCGGCGAAAGGTGGCGTGATCAATGCGCCGATCGAGGCGCGCGCCGATCACAATGCCAGCGACAAGCGCGGGGACGATGAGCAGATACATCGTCAGAATCGTGGGCGTGACGAGTTGCGCGAACCAATGCGAGGTGACGGTCAATGCGCCGGTGAGGAAGAACAGGGTCTGCAAGATGGCGCGGAATTCTTCGCGTTGCCAGTGACGTAGTGTGCCGTAGACAATGAGGGGTGGACCTGGAGTGTTGTACGCGCCGCCGAGACAACCGGTGACCAAGCCCGCCAGATAGCCCCAACGCAGAGAAAGGATTTGGCGGGTGACAGGACGCGCGAAATTGAACAGCGCGTACGCGATGAGAATAAAGCCGAGCAGCGACTTGATGAGGCTTTCGGGGAGGTTGACGAGACCCCAGACGCCAAGCGGCACGCCGAGGGCGGCGGCAACACCCAGACGAACAATTTCGTGCAAGTTGATCGCCTGGCGATAGCGCAGCAGGTTGATTGTGTAGAGGGTTAACCCGGTCAGCGCGACGAGGGGCGCCGCGGTCTTGATTCCCAGAATCAAGGTGGCGAGCGGCATGACGATCAGCGCGAAACCAAACCCGGAGATTGTCTGCTCGAGCGCGGCGCAAAAGACGAGGCAAACCAGAAACAACAGTGTTGGTAGGTCGGTCATTGGCGGTACGGCAATGTACGTGCAAGATTCGAAACGAATTATACGAGATTTGTTCTGGCTTGTCTAGTGTCTTTTGTATTCTGCCGGCGTGTGCAAAGTCGGCAAATTGTCACTTCGAGAAGTGACAACAGGGCTTTCGCTCAAGTGTCATTTCGAGCGGTTTTTGCGAGAAATCTCGACCACAACGACGAGATTTCTCACTCCGTTCGAAATGACAAGCGAAAGTCCTGGACAAGTCTCGTTTGCACCTACGAACGAGATTTCTTGCGGCAAAACTTGTCCCGAGCGTAGCCGAGGGAAACCGCCGCTACCCAGAAACTTGCCCGTCTTGCCCGTCGTAAACGACAGGGCTGAACAGCTCAAGGACGCTTAAGCGTCCTTCGGCTGCTCAGCCCGAAGATTGATCTTCGGGCTTTGGGCGTTGGGCAAGACAAGTTTCTCGGTTTGAACACACCGCCGCGCGGTTTGTATTCTCGAAATGACATCAAGGGACTGTCAAGGGACTTTTCACCAGGCATGGTTATGTTTTTGGATTCCACCACGAATTGCAAGAGACCTGTCAGGTTTTGGAAACCTGACAGGTCTCTTGCACACGGCTTCAACTCGTCAGATTGGTGCACGTCACAGGCACCGCTTTGCTACCAGACCCTGTGCAAACTCCCGCCACCGCCTCCAGCGGCGCGCGATAGACCATCGCAGGCGGCGCCAAATCAAAAGTTGGCAGCCATCCCAATACGCTGTCTGTAACGGACTAGCGCAGGATCAACGGCAGATACAGATACCGATACTCCACCAAGGTACTTTTCAGTTTCAGCGCAAAGATGTCGTAACCGCTGTTCGGGTTGAGCGGGGGTGTGCCGCTATCTCCCTGCCACGTAGCGTAACTGTAGCCCGTGACATAGACGTTGCTACTCGCTACGGCAATGCCATAGCCCCTGTCCTCATTGTCCGACCCGTAGAAAGTGTGCCATTGGAACGCGCCGGCGCTCGTCAGTTTGAGCACGACGATGTCGTACCATCCGCTGTAAGCGTGGAGCGGGTTGGTGCCGCCATCTCCCTGCCAGGTGGCGTTACTATAGCCCGTGACGTAGACGTTACTGCTTGCATCTACAGCAATGCCGTTGCCGCGATCGTCACTGGACGACCCGTAGAAGGTGTGCCATTGGTACGCCCCCGCGCTCGTCAGTTTCAGCACAACGATTTCGGCACCTCCACTGTGCGCGTGGAGCGGGCTACCCCAGTTGCCACTATAGCCCGTGACGTAGACGTTGCTACTCGCATCTACGGCAATGCCGTTGCCCTGGTCCCAAGCAGACGACCCGTAGAAGGTGTGCCATTGGTAGTTGCCACTGCTGTTCAGTTTGAGCACGACGATGTCGTAATATCCACTGTGCGGGTTGAGCGGGCTACCCCAGTTGCCACTATAGCCCGTGACGTAGATGTTGCTACTTGTATCTACAGCAATGCTGTAGCCCTCCTCCCAAGCAGACGACCCGTAGAAGGTGTGCCATTGGTACGCCCCGTTGCTATTCAGTTTGAGCACGACGATGTCGCGGTCTCCGCTGTGCGCGTTTTTCGGGGGTGTGTCATTATCTCCCA
>DAOTYB010000058.1:0-2224 GCA_034435315.1 Anaerolineae bacterium
TGAGGCGTTACAAGACTATGCTAATCGTTGGGTGTTGGTTCGGGTGCGTTGGGACCAAGAGCGGTTCAGGATTGACCCACCTGACTTTATCTTTGTGTATGACCCGGGCAAAGGGCGGTATAAACAAGCAGCGGAGAAATGACCGCGATAACACTGTTGGAGTAACCAGAATGTCATCAGAAGGGAATACAATCGTACTCAAGGGTTTGACGGATGTTGGTCGCGTGCGTGAGTTGAACGAGGATTCGTTCGGCACGCCACGCACAATGGGCATAACCGAGCAAGCGCAAGCGCAACGTGGTGTGCTGTTCGCCGTGGCGGACGGAATGGGCGGACACGCCGCAGGTGAGGTTGCCAGTCAGATGGCAATCGAGACATTGTTCAAGACATTTTATGCTTCGACCGCATCTGATCCCGGCGATGCACTAATGGAGGCATACGCCTCCGCCAACCGCACTATCTATGAGTTTTCATCCACAAATCCGGCGCGCAGCAATATGGGAACGACACTTGTTGCTGGTGTAATCAAGAACCATAAACTCTGGGTTGCCAACGTGGGCGATAGCCGTGCTTATCTGATCCGGGGCACCCGGGTTGAGCAGATCACACACGATCATTCCTGGGTGGCGGAACAGGTACGCGCTAAGGTGATCACAGACGCACAAGCCCAGCGGCACGTGTATAAAAATATCGTTACGCGAGCGGTGGGGACACAACCTCAAGTCAAGGTAGATTTATTTTGCAAAAGACTACAGACTAACGACGTTGTCCTGCTTTGCTCGGATGGCTTGTCAAACCATGTCGCACCCGAGGACATTCAAAAAGTTATCAGTGCAACGCCTGACCCCACCCAGATCACGGAGCAACTCATTGCGCTGGCAAATGAACGTGGTGGCGATGATAATATTACGGCGATTGCAGTACGCATTCCAGCAGGGGGTAGTACGTTGCCCTTGCTGGTCACCACGATTGTTGTTGCCACGCTTTTACTCCTTGCGACAGGACTAATGGCGAGAGTTGTCTCAGAACCATTGGCTTATCCTACCTCTATACCTTCTACCCCTTCACTGACAATGCCAGTGGCAACACCAACGTTTTCGCCGACTAGCATGCCAACACTTACTCCTGCATCACCTATTAGCAACGATGTCGAAGATGGTTCAGTGAAGTCGGAGTATCAAACGGAAACGCCCTGTAGATGTGGAGACCCGAGCCGGTGATCAGCCATGATCCAGTCCCACTTTGGGTTCGCGCAATGTATCAACCTGTGCATCAAGGTCTTTTCCGTTACCGAACTTTCCAAAGACGGTCTCGCCGGCGTGTTGACCGAGAAGCGTGGGAGCAATCGGCGGTGAATGCGATGTTAGCGCGCCTGCAACCGATTCCGCAGGATAAATTGATCGAGGCGCATCGCACGCTGAAAGAATTTCCGACGCGATGGAAAGAAGCGGATGCCGAGGGGCGACAACGTTTGCTGAATTTGATTTTGCAGCGTGCGTGGGTGTGTGATGATCACCTGTGCGCAATCATGTTGCGACCGAGTTATTACGTGTCGGTGCATCAAGCGATCAAGGATGGGATGATCAAGGACTTGCCGCCGGAGCAGTTACCGCCCTTCCTGCAAAAAGAAAACGGCAACTTGCGGATTATGGCAAGTTGCCGCTGCGGGAGCGACGGGGATGATGCCCAAACCAACTATAATTGGCATCACAAATTATCCCGTCACTGTGTGTTCTTCCTGAACCCAGAAGATGTGCGGACGCGTCCGCTTGTCGTGCTATGTGCTCCCGCACATGGATCACTTTCGGAAATCATTCTACCACAAATTTTCGTTCCATGCAAATCGAGAACATCATTGGGTGCACAGATGTGTTGGATTGTCAAGCCCCCAAAAAACGAGTTGGGGTGTTCGGAAGAAGGCAAAGCCCTCCCTATCCCCTGTGCTTAGCGCGCACAGATGTGTTGGATTGTCAAGCCCCCAAAAAACGAGTTGGGGTGTTCGGAAGAAGGCAAAGCCCTCCCTATCCCCTGTGCTTAGCGCGCACAGCGGCTTGCCTCGAACCCAAATTGTTCACGCCGCGCCGACGTTCAATCTAGCGCGCCTCAGCGATTTTCACCGAACCGGGCGGGGGCAGCGTATAGACATGACTCCCATAGCGCAACTCGGTCAGGTCTTGCCCAACACCCAGATAATCGAGTTGCAGGCGAACGAACTGCGGGGCAG
>DAOTYB010000059.1:0-7525 GCA_034435315.1 Anaerolineae bacterium
CCACTAGCCACTAACCACTAACCACTAAAGGAGCAAAGCGACGATGTACATCGGCGACTATCTCGGACGACGTGAAATTTATTCACCCGACAAACTAGCGATCATAGATTACAGCAAGCAACCCGAATGGCGATTGACGTATCGGCAATGGAATGAGCGCGTCAATCGGCTGGCGACGTGGTTGCGCGATGTAGCGGGCGTGAACAAAGGCGACCGCGTGGCGATTCTCGCGCGCGACGGCATCGAGCATCTCGATTGTTTCTACGCCTGCGCGAAACTGGGTGCGATTCACACCGCGCTCAACTGGCGCTTGCACTGGCGCGAAAACCTTGGCTTGATCGAGCAAACACAACCCCGGGTACTCATCTACTCGGGCGAGTTCAAACCCCAGGTTGCCGAAATCGAAAACGCAACACGCAACACGCAATACGCAATACGCCACTATCTTCACATCGAAGGCGACGGCATCGCCGGCAGCCAACATTTCGAGACGACGCTACAATCATCGCCTGCCACGCGCGTCACGTGCGAATCGCTCGAAGCGGAAGACATTGCTTGCTTGCTCTTTACCGGCGGCACGACCGGTTTGCCCAAGGGCGCGATGATCAGCCATCGGATGATTTGTTGGAATGTGCTGAACACGGTGATTCACGATCTGCATCACGACGATATTTATCTCAACGTCTATCCGTTGTTCCACGCGGGCGGCTTGTTCGCGTACCTGTCATCGCAAGTCGTCTTTGGTAACACGACGATTCTGGTGCGGCAATTCGATCCCGTGCTGGTGCTCGATTTGATCGAGCGCGAACGCGTGACCGTTTTTGCCGGCGTGCCGACGATGTATCAAATGATGCTGCAAGCGCAAAACTACAAAACCGCGAACTTGAGCAGTCTGCGTTTTTGCACCTGCGGTGGCGCGCCCTTGCCTGTCCCGGTGATTCAGCAATATATGAAGGACAAGGGCATTCGCTTCAAGCAAGGTTTCGGTATGACCGAGTTCGGGCCCGGCTTGTTCGCACTCGCGCCCGAAGACGCAGAACGCAAAGCCGGCAGCATCGGTCGCCCCAACTTTTTTGTGGACGTGCGCGTCGTGGACGAGAACAACCAGCCGCTCGGTCCGAATCAGGTCGGTGAATTGGTGCTCAAGGGACCCAGCCGCTGTTCCGGTTACTGGAACAATCCCGAAGCGACGCGCGCGATGATTGACGATGAAGGTTGGTTCCACACCGGCGATATGGTGCGCTACGATGAGGAATGGTATTTCTACGTTGTGGATCGCAAGAAGGATATGTTCATCTCCGGCGGCGAGAATGTGTACCCCGTCGAAATCGAAGCGGTGCTGTACAAACATCCGGCAGTGCATATGTGCGCGGTGATTGGTGTGCCCGACGAAAAATGGGGCGAAGTCGGCAAGGCGTGTGTGGTGTTGAAACCGGGAATGACCGCCACCGAAGAAGAACTCATTGCGTTTATGCAACAGCACCTCGCGCGCTACAAAGTGCCAAAGAGTGTCGCCTTTCTCGATGCGCTGCCAATGTCCGGAATGGGCAAGATTTTGAAACGCGAATTGCGCGATAGATTCAGTGGCTAACTACTTTTCTTCAGATGAGCCAATCGAAAGGGGGGATGTCCAGAGCCAGAGAGAAAAAGTAAAAAAGGTAAAAGCAAATCAAACGATGAGTTTGTGGGTTTCAATCTGCAATCTGAAATCCGCAATCCCCAATTCCAAATGGAGGAGAGGAAATGAAAAAGTTAGCGATTCTAATTGCGCTCGTCGTGTTGGCGACGATCGTGATGGCGTGCGCGCCGGCACCAACGGCGACGCCTGTGCCACCACCGCCCAAACCGACCGAGCCACCCAAACCGACAGTGGCACCCACCAAAGCGCCCGAACCAACCAAGCCACCCGAAGCCACCAAACCACCCGAACCAACCAAGCCACCCGCGACGGCGCGACTCAAATGCGATCGCCCCATCCGAGTCGGACTCATCACGGACAAGAGTGGTCCGCTAGCAGTGTACGGCGCGATGATGGAGCGCAGTTTCCTGCTCGGCTGGGAATGGCTGGCAGGCGCGCCCGGCAAAGATAATGTGTTCAAGGTCGAGGACTGCGAAATCCAGATCCTCATCGCAGACGACAAGGGCGTGGTGGACACCACCGCCACGGTCGCGCGCGAGTTGATCGAAGTGAAGAAGGTGGACATTCTGGTCGGCACGGTGAGTTCTGGCGGTACAGCAACGTTGCAGGGCATCGCGCGCGACAACAAGAAGGTGCTGGTGGTCGCGCCCGCCGCGTCCAACGACATCACCGGCAAGGACTTTAACGAGTACACCTTCCGCGTCAGCCGCAACAACTATCAAGATGCGATCAATCTGTGCCAGTACCTCACCACACAGTATAAAAAGTTCGTGCAGATCGCGCCCGATTACTCCTTTGGCTATGGCGGTGCCGCCGCGTTCCGCGATGCCTGTACTGTGATGGGCGGTACATTCGTCATTGACGACATCTTTGCGCCGCTCGATACCAAAGAGTTTACACCGTACCTCGACAAGATTCTCAAATCGGGCGCCGAGGCATGGATCGTCACTTGGGCTGGCGCAGGGTTCGTCCCGATGTTCAAGACCGCGCAAGAGATGGGCGTGTTCGACAAGATGAAACTCGCCGCGTCCCTTGCGGATAACGCGACCATCCCGCTGTACGCCGCGGCGCTTGGACAGAACAGTGGCATCCTCTATCACTATACCTGTCCCAAGAATCCCATCAACGATTGGTTGGTCAAAGAAACACTCGCGCGCCACAAAGTACCGCCCGACCTGTTTGATGCGGACGGGATGAACGCCGCGATCGCGGTTGCCACTGCCTTGCGCAAGACGAACGGCAATACCGATTCCGCCGCGCTCATCAAGGCGATGGAAGGGATGGAGTTCGACGGACCCAAGGGCAAGGTCTATTTCCGTCCAGAAGATCACGTGGCGATTCAAGATATGTACATCGTCAAGATTCTCAACGTGACTGACAAAGAGTTCAAATACTTTGAAACGGTCAAGACCAATCGCCCCGAACCACCCTGCTTGCTCCCTGAACCACTCAAAGCGCGTTGCGGCAAGTTGCCGTACCAAAAGTTGAGTGCCAAGTAGCACTCTCCGTCAGTGGGTAGTGGTCAGGCACATTTCTGCTTGCCACTACCCACTGCGGGTGGAGGGACGGAATGGCTGATGAAATCGTAATGGAAATTATTCTGGAAAGTCAACATCTGCGTAAAGAATTTGGCGCACTGGTAGCAGTGGACAATGTGAGCATCAAAATCCGCCGCAATACGATTCACTCAATTATCGGACCGAACGGCGCGGGCAAGACCACGTTTTTCAACCTCCTGACCAACAACATCGAGCCGAACGCAGGGCGTGTACTCTTCAAGGGTCGCGAGATTACAGGGATGCCCTTGCATCGCATCGCGCATCTGGGGATTGGGCGTTCGTTTCAGATTACCAACATCTTTCCCAACCTGACCGTGTTGGAGAATGTGCGCCTGGCATGTCAAGCCCTCGGCAAAGATAATTTTTACTTTTTTCGTCCCGCGCGACACTTGAAACAGTATGAGACGCGCGCCTGGCAAGTCCTTCAACAGGTCGGCTTGACCGAACGCGCAATGGTCCCGGCACGCGTGCTCCCGCACGGCGATCAGCGCAAGTTAGAAGTGGGAATGATCCTTGCTCCCGATCCAGAAATGCTTTTGCTCGACGAACCAACTTCAGGAATGGGGGCGGAATTTGTGCCAGAGATGATCGAATTGATTCGACGCATCCACCGCAGTGGACAAAAGACCATCCTCCTGGTAGAGCACAATATGAGTGTAGTGATGAGCATCTCGGATTACATCACGGTGATGCATCAAGGTCAAATTCTCGCCGAAGGTACACCCGCCGAGATCGCCGCCAACAAGACCGTGCAAAGCGCGTACCTGGGTAGTTTGAAATGGAGGACGGCTTGATGGATAATTTACTCCAGATGCGCGATGTGCAAACGTTTATCGGTCAGTTTCACATCTTGCAAGGCGTCAGCCTCAATGTGCCGAAAGGAACGATCACGGTACTCCTCGGGCGTAATGGCGCAGGCAAAACGACGACGCTCAAGACCATCCTGGGGCTTACACCGCCGCGCTATGGGCAGGTGATTTTCGATGGCGAAGAAATTCAAGGACGCCGCACCTACGAGATTGCGGCACTGGGCATTGGGTTCGTGCCGGACTATCGCGCGATCTTTCGCGATCTGACCGTCGAAGAAAATTTGCAGATTGCTGAGCGCAAAAAAGGGGATTTGCAACGCAAAGCCGATTTTATCTTTGGACTCTTTCCCGATTTGAAACGCCTCATCAAACTGCGCGGCAACCAACTCTCTGGCGGACAACAACAAATGCTCGCGATCGCGCGCGCGCTCGTCGCCGATAACAAGTTGCTGCTGATTGACGAACCTACCGAAGGCCTCGCGCCCGTCATTATCGAGCAAATGATTGCCGCCATCCAGAAACTCTCCACCGAGACAACCGTGTTACTGGTCGAGCAAAATTTTATCGTTGCCAGCCAACTGGCACAGTACTATGTCATCATCGAAGAGGGACGTTCTGTAAAAAGTGGTTTGATGACCGATTTGCTCAAGGACGATGCGACAATTCAGCGGTACCTGGGAACAGCGTAACGACTAGTGTCCAGTGTTCAGTGATCAGTATTCAGTGTTCAGTGAGCGCTAGTCGGTTCACTGTTGATGGAGAGGGTATGGAAAACATCATTCAAACATTGCGCAAGAATCGAAGCCAGACGATTATGCTTGCCACACTGGTTGTGTTATTCTTGTCCACTTTGCAAGGGATGGAGCCGAACGATTGGGTCATCACGGTGTTGCGCGGTCTGGCAGTGGCATCGGTAACATTTCTGGTGGCTTCGGGTTTTTCGCTCATCTTCGGCTTGATGGACGTTCTGAATCTGGCGCACGGCACATTGTTTATGATTGGCGCGTATGTGGGATGGACCGCCTATGTGCGTCCCGATACAATGCTGGATCTCGCCACACCGTTTGCGCTGTTCATCGCGGGTCTGGTGCTGGCGCCGCTGTGGGGCAACCTCCTCGCACGCGCGCGCGTATCGAATGTGGGGCACATTTTGCCCTGGGTGATCATCATCCTGGGACTGGTAGTGCTCGCCTTCGGTCTTACGCGCTATCCGATTACTGCGTGGGATCCTGCGGTGTACGATAAAAGCCCGGTGGTTTTTGGCGTCAAACTTGATCTGGGTCAAACCGATTTACCCGCGCCGGTGACAGCCGAGAGCGCGCAAATCGTTCTGGCGATGGTGGGCATCCTGGCGGGAAGCGCGCTGGTCGCGCTGGGCATCGCGCTCTCGGCGATGCGACAACGCCGCGCCGCGCCCGCGCGCGCTGCCTGGAAAGCACTTGGTCTCGCTTTGGGTTTGAGCATTCTCGGTCTCGTCCTACACCTCTGGAACGATGCGCTAACGGCGAGTCTGGTAGCAGCAGGAACCACGTGGCGCTTTTTCCTTGCGATGATTGTGGCAACGCTGGTTGGGGCTGGCTTGGGCGCGCTAATGGAATCCACATTGATTCGTCCCCTCTACGTGCGTCCGATTTATCAATTGATGCTGACGCTGGGGCTGGGCGTCATCGGGCGCGAGGTGGTGATCGCCATCTGGGGCCGTACGCAGATGCAAATGCCCAAGCCCGCACTCTTCAACACGATCGGCAAAGGATGTCCCGCGCAAACGCTCTGGGACGCGCTGGCGAATCAATGTTCGACATTCTACTTTATGGAGACGCGCGTCCGCACGTACAATGAAGTCTTTGTCTTTGTGATGGGAGTGGTGGTGCTGATCGCGGTATGGATGTTGTTACAGCGCACGCGTATCGGTATGATTATTCGCGCGGGCGTGCAGGATCGCGCGATGGTCGAGGCACTTGGAATCAACGTGCGTCAAGTGTTCACGTTCGTCTTTGCGCTGGGGGTAGGACTGGCGGCGCTGGGCGGCGTGCTGGCAGGACCCGCGATGGGCGTCTCGGATGATATGGGAGAAGGTCTGTTGCTCTCTGCACTCATCGCGCTCGCGATTGGCGGGCTAACCAGTTTTCCGGGTGCAGCAGCAGGTTCGCTGCTGGTCGGCTTGTTACAACAGTTCATCGTCAAGTACGGACAAATCGGTATTGCCTTGCCGTTTCTCGCCCAGCCGTTCAAACCTACGCCACCCCTCGTGCCTGCCTCGACCTTGCTGTTGATGGTCATCGTCTTGCTCATAATGCCGAATGGCTTGTTCGGAAGGAAGGAGTAACCAATGAAGATTCTACGTGCTCATTCTGCCTTTCTCGCGCTGGTGGTCTTTCTCGGCGTTTTTCCCTTCCTCATTGCGATTCTGGATGGTCAGTCCTTTGCGGATGTGCTTGCCAATCAATCGGGTCAGTCCAAATTCTATCAAGGACTGCTCATCGAAATCTTCATTCTGGCGGTTTTCGCGCTCAGTTACGATTTGCTGTTCGGCATTACGGGCTTGCTGTCGTTTGGACATGCCATGTTTTTTGCCGTGGGCGCTTATACGACCGGCATCGCGCTCAAATCGCTCCAGTTGCCTTTGCCTCAGACGCTGGTCATCGTTGTCCTCGCGGGTATTGCGCAGGCAGTACTGTTTAGTATCGTCTTGCCGCGCGTCAAGGGCATTACGTTTGCGCTGGTCACCCTCGGCTTCGCATCGGTGTTTCACATCATCATTATGTCGCACGAGTTGAGTTCGATTACTGGCGGTGATGTGGGATTGCAGAACATTCCCAAGCCCGATTATCTCGATCCAGCCGCGCAACGCTTGACCTTTTACTTTGTTGCCTTGGCGTTTATGCTGTTGGTGTATCTGTTCTATCGTCGTTTTGTAGATTCACCCACAGGGCGCGTGTGTGTGGCGATTCGCGAGAACGAGCACCGCGCGCGTATGCTGGGGTACAATACCTTTTACTTTAAACTCGTCGCGCTCATCATCTCTGGCATCACCGCCGCGCTCGCCGGCGCGCTGCACGCGGTCTATCAACCCATCGTCAGCCCGGTGACCGCCAGCCTGGTGTACACGGTCAACGCGCTGTTGATTATTCTCGTCGGCGGCATCGGAACGCTCAGTGGCGCGCTGGTCGGCGCCGCGGTCTTCCGCTCGCTCCAATTCTTTCTCGATAAAATCTTTGCCGAAAGTTCCAGTCTCATCCTCGGTATGGTGTATGTGGCGATTGTGCTCTTTGTGCCCTATGGTATCATCGGCACCTGGCGCGCTAAAAAGTTCGAATGGCAAGCCGCGTGGCGAGAACGCTGGGCAAAGTTGAAAAAGATTGTACAACAATAGTTTTCCGCACCAATCCCTGTGTCCACAAAACGTAACCGTTCAGGTGTCATTGCGAGGAGCGTTTTTTGCGACGAAGCAATCTCCGCGTTACGGTCTTCGGTAGGCAACGTTGGGGATTGCTTCGCAAAAACCGCTCGCAATGACA
>DAOTYB010000060.1:0-41887 GCA_034435315.1 Anaerolineae bacterium
CCTATTCTCTTGTTTCCCCCTCCCCACGCCGCTCTGCGGCGTGGGGAGGGGGCTAGGGGGTGGGGCTTGTCGCGATGGACGGCACGGCTGAGTGATTACCTCGATGGTTTCGAGCGGTGGATGGGTTGAGGCATTATGGCTATCGTCAATCATCTCCGAGCATTTATTATCGAAATCCCCATGTTTCCAGACGTTCGTAACCATCCACAATCGCATACGTGCGCTCGATGTGCGGACGGGTGAGAGACGCGCGCGCTGACCACCACAGGGGCAGGATGACCGCTTCGTCTTCGACGAGGATTTTTTCAGCGGCGCGATAGAGCGCGCGACGCTGGCGTATATCTACCTGACGCGCGGCGGCTTCAATTGCCTGATCAAAGGCGGGATTCTTCCAGCGCGTGAAATTGTCCGGCGATTGACTGGTAAACACGTTACCAAAATTTGCCGCGTCGGGATAGTAGGCGCAATAACCTAATCGAAAAATATTCGGCGCATCCTCGCGCAGTTGTTGGAGATAACTTTTCCAGTCCAGTTTGATGACACGCACTTCGACATTCAACGCATTCTTCCACATCTGCACCAGTGTTTCGGCGATCTGCTCGTGGACGGTGTGACTGTTGACGCCTAACGTGATGGTGGGCAAGCGTTTCGTTCTGCCATCGTAGCCGGCTTGACGCAGGTATTCGCGCGCTTGCGTCACGTTAAAGGGAATCCCCAGCGTGTCCGCAGGATCGGGTGCGGTGTAAAGATGAGGCGGCGTAAACCAGCGCGCCGGTTCGCCCAGACGCACAACCGTAGAGACCAGCGTCTCTCGGTCTATGGCTGCAATGAATGCTTTGCGTACCAACGGATCGTTGAACGGTGGCCTGGCGGTGTTAAAGCCGTAATAGTGTGAGCACAGGGTTGGAACGAGACGCAGATGTGACCTGAGGAACGGATCCTGGCGCGCTTGTTCCGTTAACGCTGCGGTCAAACCGCCGTACGGATCGAGCGAATCGAGCGTGCCGGCGCGATAGGCTTCGAGCGCGCTGACGACATCGGGAATCATCACAAAACGGATGCGCGGAATCTGCACCACATCGGCATCGTACCATGCTTCATTTTTCCGCAACACAATCTCGCGTCCGGGTGACCAGCGTTCCAGCACGTAGGGACCATTCGTCCAGATGTGACCTGGCTCCGTCCACACTGTACCGCTAGCCTGAATCGCTTCGCGCGGCTGCGTCCGTCCTAGCCAGGTGCTGACGATGCTGGGGAAATAGATGGCAGGACGCGTCAAGAAAAATCGCACGGTGGTATCGTTCAATGCCTGCACCCCCAATCCAGCGAACAGTTGATCGAAGGTGGCATCACTGGTCTTTTTTGGATCTGCAGCGCGCAACGCCTCGGCGCCGCGTAAAAGCGCGGCAAAGATGGGCGCCACACTCGAATTGACGCGCGGATCGAAGATACGGCGCACACTGTACACCACATCGTCGGCTGTGACTGCTCGCTGGGGTTCGAGGCGATCTCTGCTGGCATTGTAACGAACCCAACGCGCATCGCGACGCAGAGTGAATTCCCACACGAGTCCATCGGGGGACACCGCCCATGAGATCGCCAGACCGTGTTGCGGCGCGCCGGTGGTCGGGTCGGTCTCCACCAGACTGAGAAAGAGCATCCGCGATATCTGGAGCGCGCCAGGATCGGTTGCCAGAGCAGGATCAAGTGTGGCGGGATCACTTCCCAGATTGAGTGACAGGGTGCGCGGGAGGGCGGGCGCCGTGCTACGACAGGCGGTGAGCACAAGGACACTTGCAAGCACGATGCACCCAGCAACACGGACGAGCCATCGGTCAGGCAAATTGAACATCGCACGGATTATAACGCAAAGCGGGTAAAAGAAAAAGCCCACAGGGTTTGCCAACCCCTGGGGCTTTTTTTCTTCGTCAACTTCCATTCGCCGCCGGGCGAAACTTGTAGCCGTACACAATTACACCATCCTCACCGTACGCGCGCAGTTTACGGATTACCATCTCCATCCGTTGACCGATTTTCAGCGTGTCCGGATTCGCATCCGTAATCTGCGCTTCGACAATCGGTCCCTCGTCCAGTTTCACCATTCCCACGATGTACGGCAGTTGTTCTTCATAGCCCAGCGGCGCGGAGCGGAGTGTCGTGAACGAGTACAGTTCGCCGTGTCCACCGAATTCGTGCGGCGTCATCTGTGTAGATTTACATTCGGTACACACCTGGCGCGGCGGAAAAAATTTCGCGCCGCACCCTGCGCACACCGTCCCTTCGAGTCGAAACCGTTGGTCTTTCAATCGCCAATTGCGTGCGAGATCCATAGCAACCTCAAATTCAATGAGCCAATTGTCCAATGTGCCAATGAGCCAAACCCAATGAGCCAATTATCCAATGTGCCAATGAGCCAAATCCAATGAGCCAATTGCCCAATGTGCCAATGAGCCAAAGGCATTCGCTCATTTGTCATTCGTCATTTGTCATTCGTCCATTTGGCTCATTGGTTCATTGGCACATTGGTTAATTGACCAAGATATGCGTGACCGCATTCGCCGCGACGCCGCCCAGCGATTGAATCATCGCGATCTGCGCGTCCGGCACCTGATTCTTGCCGGCTTCGCCGCGCAACTGCATCACCGCTTCGACTGCTTGATAGACGCCGGTCGCGCCGACCGGATGTCCGCGCGCTTTCAAGCCACCCATCGTGCTAATCGGCACGCGTCCGTGAATGCCAATTTCGCCTTCGCGTGCCAGATACGCGCCGCGCCCGCGTTCCGCGAATCCAGCGGCTTCGAGTGACATCACGCTCATAATCGAGAACGCGTCGTGGACTTCGAACAAGTCCACATCCTGCGGTGTGATGCCGGCTTGCGCGTACGCCTTGCGCGAGGACAACTCGACCGCGCTCAGCCAGAGAGGATCGCGGCGAGCATGTAATGCAAGCGAATCGGTCGCCACCGCGCTCGCTGCAATTTTCACGGCGCGCGCGCGCTGACCGTTCAAGTGCTCCGTCGGCATCAAGACGAGCGCGGCGGCACCATCGCAAATCGGCGCGGAATCCATCACGCTGATGGGGTCGGCAATCTCGCGCGCGTTTTTGTACTGCTCGACGGTGATTGCCGAGCGAAACATCGCGTACGGATTGTTCACCGCGTTCGCATGCGCGTTCATCGTGAACGCCGCGAAATCTTCCGGCACCAGATCGTATTCGTACATATACCGCTTCATCAACAGCGCGTTGAGCGCGACGAATGAAATACCGTGAATCGCTTCGTAATCACTATCCGCTGCCATTGCGAGTGCGGCGGTGGTGTAACAATTCGACGCTTCAGTCAGTTTCTCCGCACCTGCGACAATCACCACATCGAATTGCCCGGACGCGACGGCGAGATAGCCGGCGCGAATCGCCGCGCCACCGCTGCTGCACGCTGCCTCGATCTTCATCGCCTCGATGCCGCGCAAACCGATTTCGTCCGCGATGAGCGCGCCGAGATTTTCTTGCCCGATCAATTGTCCGCTCAACATATTGCCGATGTAGAGCGCGTCGGCGTGATCCACGTGCGCATCGCGCAACGCGCCCAAAATCGCCTCTGCTGCCAACTCACGCAGCGATTTGTCCCAATGTTCTTTGACTGGTGTTTGTCCAATTCCGACTACGGAAACGTCTCGCATTGTTGCCTCCATGTCAGTAGAACAGTAAGACAGTGAAACAGTGAAACATAGATTCTGTCCTACTGTTCCACTGTTCTACTTTAGTTCATCATCAACTTGCCGCGATACCGCGCGTACAGCGCGTAATCAATTTCCTCGCGGCGTTGCACATACCACAACGTTCGCGGCGCTTTTGCGACCCGTTCGCGTATTTTCGCGGTCACGACGAACGAAAACGCATCGCTACCCGCGCCGCTGCCGAACGAGCACATCAAGATTCGATCACCGGGTTTGGCAATGTCCAGCACCGCCGTTGTGCCGATCAGCGCCGCGCCCGAATAGGTGTTGCCGATTTTGTTCGAGAGCAAGCCGGGCGCGATTTGCTCCGGCGTAAAGCCAAGTTTCTTCGCCGCGGTTTGCGGAAATTTTACATTCGGTTGATGAAAGATGGCGTATGCAAAATCTCTGGGCTGGTATCCCAGCGCGTCCATCAAGCCGCGCGCCGCGCGCAACGTGTGGTCAAAGTACGCCGGCTCGCCGGTGAAACGATTGCCGTGTTGCGGATAGTGTTGATGCTCGCGGCGGAAAAAGTCCGGCGTATCGGTGACGTACGAGTACGACGCTTCGAGAATCGCCAGCGCGTTCTCGGCGGGACCGACGATGTACGCCGCCCCGCCGGCGCCCGCGGTGTACTCCAGCGCGTCGTGCGGACGCCCCTGCGCGGTGTCTGCGCCAATCGCCATCGCGTACTCTGCCATCTCCGAACCGACGAGCGCGATCGCGGCTTGCAACGCTTCGGTGCCGGCTTTGCACGCAAATTCCCAATCGCCCGCCAGAATCGAACCCGCCGCGCCGAGCGCTTCCGCGACAATCGTGGACGATGGCTTGACCGCGTACGGATGCGATTCGCTGCCGACCCAGATGGCGCGCAATTGTTGCGGCTCGATGCCGGCGCGCGCGAGCGCGTTGCGCGCCGCTTCGATGCTCATCGTCACCGTGTCTTCGTCCAGCCCCGGCACGGCTTTTTCTTCGATGGGCAAGCCATCTTCCGCGCCACCCCACACGCGCGCAATCTCTTCTGCGCGAATGCGATAGCGCGGTACGTATGCGCCGTAGCCGATGATGCCAACGTCACGTTTGGGTTTCATTACACTCATTGCAAACTCCGTATTGCGTATTTCGTATTACGTTTCACGCATCACGTTTCACGTTCTTGCTTTTGAACACCTCTTCCCAATTCACCTTCGCCGTGACCTGCATCATCACTGCCAGCGTAATGATGGCGCCGATGGTGATGACGAGTCCGGTGTATCCCTCGTAGAAGAATGCGTACGAGAAAAGCACCAGAAACAGAAACTGCGAAATGCCAACCTCGCGCAGCGCGAATTTCCAGTTCGCCACGCGCCCCACGTACGTCACAACGAGCAGCAACGAGACGAGCGCGGAGACGACGAACGCGATCTCGATCGCGATGTGATCGGCGAGATACGCGAACAGGAGATGGAACGCAAAGAACGCCGCACCCAAAAAGAAATAGTGCATCGGGTGCAGATTGGTACCGCGCACCGCGCCGATGATGACCAGCACGGTGAAGAAAAAGAGGAGCGAAACCGGCGCAAAGAAACTCATCTGACTTGCTAGCGTGCCCGGCTGCAACTTTTTGGGCATTTCGACGCCAATGTTAAAACCTGCTACCAACGAATCGAATTTCCACGTCAGTTTCCAGCCGTTCGCCGTTTGTTCCTTCAGCGAAGACGAAACGGTTTGCTGCGGAAAATCGAACTCGCGGAAATCGGTGGTGACCACCAGGTTGAAATTTTTGACGTTCGTGATGCCGCTACCAAACTTGTAGAGCCAGCGGTCTACTCCGCGCGAGCGATAAGTGATGTTCACGTTCGCCGTCTCGCGCGCGTTGAGCGTGACCGTTGTGCTGACGCCGCGCGTCAGGTCGCTATCGGGCAGGACGCGCGTGCCGTTGATTTCGAATTTGAAATTGTCGTACAGCGTGTTCGGTGCCGGAAATGTGTACTGCACGGTCATCGTCACTGGTTGTTCGAGCGGATTGACGAACTTGTACTTGCCATCGAAATCCACCGTGTAGGTCGAATACCACAGCAAGCCCTTTTGCCGATAGTCGAGGTGCAGGTTGACGGTGATGTCGGACGATTCGATTTGCACCGATTGCGCGCGCACCGCGCGATCCGCCGACGTGACGGAGGCGGTGGGCGCGACCTGCGTGAGTGGCGGTCCCCACAACTCGCCCACTTGTGGCGCAAGTTGCCGACCCACATCTTGCGTGCGCACGACGGTGACACCCGCCAGTACCAGCCACGCCAGACTCACGCACGCCAGAATGAACACAATCGCAATGAGACGCGGAACTGTCATTGGGTCAAGCTCCTTGGGGTATTGCGTATTGCGTATCACGCATCACGCTTCAACAACTCGCGCGCGCGCGTCACGCTGATATTTTTCTCCGCGACCAACTGCTCTGCCACGCGCTCGATGTCGTCTCCCGTTGCACCGGCAGCGATGGCGATTTGACGCGCGTGCAACGCCATATGCCCGGCTTGAATCCCCTCGGCGGCGAGCGCGCGCAGCGCGCCCAAGTTCTGCGCGAGCCCGACCGCCGCAAGCACCCCAGCGAATTCCGGCGCGCTCTGCACGCCCAGAATCTTCAATCCGATTTTCGCGAGCGGATGGGCGTTGACTGTTCCCCCCACAATGCCACTCACAATCGGCAACTCAAGCGCGCCGACCAGATCGCCATTCTCATCGCGTTCCCAGCGGGTCAGCGCGCGATACTGCCCACTGCGCGCCGCATACGCATGCGCGCCGGCTTCGACCGCGCGCCAATCGTTGCCAGTCGCCACAACGACCGCGTCAATGCCGTTCATAATGCCCTTGTTGTGCGTCGCCGCGCGGTACGGGTCTGCCTCTGCCAGCGCGTCCGCCGCCACGATGTTTCTCACAATCTCTTCACCGATGTCTTCTTTCCGCACACGACACGCCGCGCGCGCCAATCGTTCGCCGGCAAGATTCGACAGGATGCGCAGGACGACGCGCCCGCCGGTCAACTTTTCGATGAATGGCGCGATCGTTTCGCACGCCGTATTGACCGAGTTTGCGCCCATCGCATCGCGCACATCAATTTTCAGATGCACGACAAGCATCGGACCGACGCGCGTCTCGCGCAACACGCGCACTTCCAGATCGCGCGCGCCGCCGCCAAATTCGACGAGCGTGGACTTTGAATCGGCGAGTTGCAGAATCTCCGCGCGCGCGGCAAGAATTTTTTCGCGCGCCGCGTCCACATCGCGCAGATCAACGACTTGAACCTGACCAATCATCAACGGCGCATCTGCGCTTGCCGTGAATCCACCCGCGTTGCGCACGAGTTTCGCCGCGTGCGATGCGGCGGCAACGACGGACGGCTCTTCGATTGCCATCGGAATCAGATAATCGCGCCCGTTGATTTGAAAATTCGTCGCGATGCCGAGCGGCAAACCGTGAATCCCAATGACATTTTCGATCAAACGATTCGCCAAATCGGGCGAAAGACCACCGCTCGTGAGCGCGGCAATTTCGTTTTCTGTCAACTCAAGACGGCGCTGTCTTTCGGAGATAGTGAGGCGGTAGAAACCTTCGAGGCGAGAAGAGGCAGGCAAATCGAACGACTCCTACAATGTTACAACGCTAATTATACACTTTTTGAACTCTCAAAAACTATCAAAAAGTATAGTTTTACTATCATCTCGCCATAAACTTGACAGAAAATATTTATATTCGGCTCTACTGAGTTTATAAAAGCAACAGCGGGACAGACCTGAACTCTGTCCCGCCACTGCCCGGCGTCTTCGCTTGCCAGACATTCGCTCATTTTAAAACAAAAACTTGAGCACCAGGATTCCGCCAATCAGCAAAGCGGTAAAGGCAAGCGTTGCCCACTCAAAGTACTTGTCAATGAATTCGCGGATGGGAGGACCGAACAGATAAATCAGCCCGCCGACAAAGAAAAAGCGCGCACTACGACTGAGCAAGGAGGCGATGATAAAGACCGAAAAGTTCGAGCGCATAAATCCTGCCGCAATTGTAAAGACTTTGTACGGAATCGGCGTAAAACCGGCGATGCCGACCGCCCAGGCTTCGTATTCGAGAAAATAGTGCCGCACCGTTTCAAAGCCGGCTTGATCAACATAACGGAACAAAATGCCTTGCGCAATTTCCCAGAATTGCCATCCTAACAGATAACCGAACGCGCCGCCGGTGACCGAACCAGCCGCGCAGACCAGCGCATACTTGAAGGCATTCTTTGGAATCGAGAGACTGAGCGCGATCAGCAATACATCGGGCGGTACGGGGAAGAAGGACGATTCGGCAAAGGCAAGCACGAACAATGCCGGTACACCGTAGGGAGTTTCCGCCCAGTGCAAGACCCAGTTGTACAATCGTTTGAGCAAATGCATGGATGTTCAACCTCGAAATTGGAATGTTATGTGCGTGACACATCGAGACCTGTTAGACTCGGGAGAATCTAACAGGTCTCTCAGTGGATTCGCGTTTACGGTTTGCGGGTGGGCAAGGTCGCAGGATCACCGCTGATGATTTGAAAGTTCTTGCCGAAAAAGACCCAGCCCTGCTTATCCGAATCGGGAATATTGATGAGATACCAGAGATCCTCTCCTTCGATGCGTTCACCGCGCGCCTGCGCCAGGAAGGTGACCTGATTGTCTTTACGCAACACACCGAGACGCGCCGATTTACTGCTCGGTTCAGCGCGAATGTTCAAAGTGGTTGCCGTCACCCTGGCGATGACTGGCGCGGGAGTAGGCGGGATGCGCGTGGGCGTTGGCATCACGGTGGGAGGTGGCAACGTAGTAGGCACGCGTGTAATGACGAGCGTGCGCGTGGGCGTGGGCCTGGGACTGACGATGGGCAACACCACTTGGGCCATCACAAACAAGAGCACCGCGCAAAACAACAACACGACTGAAGCGATCGCCAGAGGAATCCACTCGCGACGACGACCCGTCGCGGCGACGCGGCGCGCGGAACGCTCGCCGGCGGGTTGCGTCGGCGAGGGGGCCGGAGTGGGAGGACGCGACACCAGTTTGGGCTCTGGGCGCACAAACGCCGGTGGCTCTGTTGTGGCTGATGACGCAGGTTGGGAAGACGGCGTTGGCGTTGGTGGCGCAGATGGAGACGGCGCTGTTGCTGCTGGCGCGGCTTCGCGCGTGGCGGCAAATTCTTTGGCTACCGGCATCACGGTAGATGAGTCGCGCCCCGGCGGCGCGCCCGACACCCATTCGGCGCCGTCAAAGTACATCCACTTGCCGGTGCGCGGATTGATTTCCCACAAGATGCCGTTGCGATCCTGCACCGCGAGTTTGCTGACTTCTTCCTCGTACTCGGCGCGACTGATGGGTTCTCCGCGCTGGACGCGCGCTTGCAATTCCTTGAATCGAGCTTCGGCTTCCTCAAATGTCATTGGCATAGCACTTTCCTCACAGTTCAACGGTCTGACCGGGCATCGGCACACTCACGGTGAAATCTCCCAGTGAACGCAATGCTCCGGCAAAGGTTTGCGCGCGTGCCTCGTCGCCGTGAACCACAAAGACGCCGCGCAGACTCGCGCGCGTTGCCTTGACCCACTCGAATAATTCGCGACGATCCGCGTGCGCGCTAAACCCTTCGAGCGCATACACCTGCGCACGCACAGTGAACTCGTCACCGAAAATCTTGACGCGTGGGATACCGTCCACCAGACGACGCCCGAGTGTATTTTCAGCCTGATAGCCGACAAACAAAATCGTGTTGCGCGCATCTTCGATGTTATGTTTGAGATGATGCAACACGCGCCCGGCTTCGCACATCCCACTTGCCGAGATGATGATTGCCGGCGCCTTCAAATCGTTGAGTGCGCGCGATGCCTCCACCGTGCGCGTGTACTCCAGGTCGCCAAAACCAAACGGGTCTTTGTGCGCCAGCAACAATTGACGGGTCTCATCGTCGAAACATTCCAGATGCAAGCGAAACACATTGGTCGCATCAATTGCCAGCGGCGAATCCACAAAGATCGGCACGCGCGGAATGTCTCCCGCGTTCATCTGCTGGTGCAAAAAGTATAGCAATTCTTGCGTACGCCCCACTGCAAACGCGGGGATGATCACCTTGCCGCCGCGGGTTACGGTCTCGCGCACAACGCGCGCCAGTTCCTGCGCGGCTTGCTCGAACGTGGGATGGTCGCGATCGCCGTACGTGCTTTCGACGATGAGATAATCGAGATCGGTGACGATTTCCGGGTCACGCAGAATCGGCGCATTAGCGCGTCCCAGATCGCCGCTAAAACCGATGCGCCACGTTCGTCCTGCCTCCTCTAATTCGAGAACGACGATAGCAGAGCCCAAAATGTGTCCGGCATCGCGCAAGATGGCGCGCCCATCGCCATCAAGATTGAACCACCTGTTGTAGGCGCGTCCCACAAAGTAACGCAGCGCGGCTTCGACGTCTGCGGTGGTGTAGAGTGGCTCGACCGGCGGCAAGCCGCGCCGCGACGTTTTTTGATTGAGGTACGCCGCATCTTGTTCCTGAATGCGCGCGCTATCGCGCAACATCAGGGTTGCCAGATCGCGCGTGGCGGTGGTGCAACTGATTTCGCCGCTATAGCCGCGTTGCACGAGCGTGGGCAAATTACCGGCGTGGTCAATGTGCGCGTGTGAAAGAATGACGTGGGTGATGGAGTTGGGAGCGAAGGGTAGATGAGCGTTGCGCGCAAACGCTTCGGCACGTTTGCCTTGATACAAGCCACAGTCCAGCAGGATGCGTTGATGCTCCGTCTCGATGAGGTGCATCGAGCCGGTGGTTGTGCGCGCCGCGCCGTAGAAGGTGATCTTCATTGTGTTACGAGTGTTTATTTTACCACAGGTAGGGCAAATTTTGCTAATTCCACTCCACGAAAGATTTATTGCAACTCGGTTAATTGCGCAGGACCGTCGAGAAGCAGACGCAACCGATTGAGAAGGTTACGCCCGATAACAACCTCCTCACCCAGTTCGTCACCTACAACTAACACGCTGGGTAATTTGCGGTTGACCAATTCCACATCTACAACAAACATTTGCACCGCGCGCCATTCGCCCCAATGACTACGAAGGCGTTTATCCATCACTGCCGGCGCACGAATCTGGCGCAAGATAGAGAGGGGAACAAGCGAACCGTCTGCGCCTGTATCCACCAATGCCATCAATGTCTCGGTTGGATTGCCGCGCTGTTCGTTGCTAAGACGTATCGGTAACACAGGGAAGGGTGGCTGAAAGTGTATGTCGTAGGGGAATTTCATACTTCTCCACCTTCCATCCTAAAGCCTCGGCGGAGGATAGGTTTGTCCGGTTCCTCCTCGACCAGAGTGATCATTACCGGCGTATCGGGAAATTGCGCCACCACGCGGCGATAAAGGGTTGGGAAATCAGCGTCGTGGTCAATCACCTCGCCATTTCGCATGGCGATATATTGACCAAGATACTGTGCTTTCAACTCCGGGTAACGTTCGTGATAGAGCGCACTTTCCTCAGAGATTTTCTTTCGATCCAGTTCCCACAAATATTGTTGTACTGCTTCGGAGAGTATCTCGTCAATGCTTCGCTTGTGTTCTTGCGCTCTCCTCTGGATGAGGCCGTACAATTCTGGTTCGAGAACTATGGTTGACATTCCCCTCCTTTACTGTTACGGCATACTTCAGGATTGCCACACATCCCGCGCGATGTCCGCCATCCCCAGCGCGAGCAATTTTTCGCGGCGCGGCTTGCCGCTCTCCCACTCCCAATCACGATACGCGTAATACTCGCGCAACATCGGTTCGAGCGGCGGCACGTGTCCCTCGCTGCCGCTATCCAGCAACGGGCGCAACATCAGTTCGGGCAACTTTTCGCTTGCGCGCGCGTGGTAACCCAGTTTCAAGTTCAGCGCGCGTTTCAAGTTCATCATCCGCTCGCCGTAGGTCAACACATTGTCGAGGGTGATGTCGTAACCCGTTGCCGCCGCGACCATCTCGATCATATTTTTCACCGGCGGATTGGGGAAATGACACTGCACGAGTGACGACGTGAACGCGCGCCAATCCTGATGCCGGGCGACCGGCGCGCCTTTGCCCTCGTTAGAAAAACGATCCGTCGCGCCGATGCCCAACTCTTCCAGCACGCGCCCGGAAATATCAATCATAAAGTAATCCGATTGGTTGTGACTCGCGCCAATCGGTGAGGTAGCATAGACGATTGCCATTCCCGAGGCGGCGCGCGGATCGTGCATTGGACATTCCAGCCCATTCACCTGCACCGCCAGTCCTTCGACGCCGTAACGCGCGCCAAGATGCTTGGCGCCTTCGGCGAGCAAATCGCCCACGCCTTCGCGCCGCGCAATCAGCGGCACCAGTTGCTCAACCGCGCGCACATCGCCCCAATCCAGATTCATCCCGTCGAGCGCGATGCCCTGCTCGCGCAGGAACATCGCAAAGGCAATCGTCGAACCCGCCGTGATGGAATCGAGTCCGAGCGCATCGCACAGCGAACCGATGTACGTCACGCGCTCCAAATCGGGGATGAGCATCAACGCGCCAAAGGAGGCGAGTGTTTCGTACTCGGGTCCCTCGGCTTCGGGCAAGTCGTGACCTGACGCGCGCGCGACCTTGCGTCCACACGCAATCATACACGCGTGGCACGTGCCGCGCCCGGTGAGAATCGTTTCAGCAAGCACGTTGCCGCTGATGCTCGCGTAATCGAACGTGCCTTGCGTCCAATACTTGGTTGGCACATCGCCCATCAAGCCGAGATAGTCCATCGAACCCGACGTGCCAACAGAGCGAAACATTTGCGTCGAAAGATCATCGGAGAGCATATCGAGCGCGGGACGCAGCGCGGCTTGAAACGCCGCGGCATCGTGCAGCGTGATTTTTGTCGCGCCGGCGCGCACCGCAATCGCTTTCAAATTTTTTGAGCCCATCACTGCGCCCATTCCGCATCGCCCCGCGATGCCTTTTTTCGCGCCGGCGCGCGTGCTCGTTGCGAGGATGAGCGCGTACTTGACGAGATGCTCGCCAGCGGGACCAATCGCGGCAACCGTCAACTGCGAATCGCCAATTTCCGCGCGAATGGCGTCGCCGGTTTCGAACGTCGTTTTGCCGCGCAGATGCGACGCGTCGCGCAGTTCTGCTTTGCCCTCGCGAATCAGCAGATAGACCGGCGTCGGCGACTTGCCGCGCACGATGATGCCATCGTAACCGGCGAGTTTGAGATCGGGCGCAAAGAAATTGCCGGCGTTCGCTTCGCCGTAGATGCCGGTCAGCGGCGAGCGCGCGACGACGACAAAGCGTCCGCAACTGGGCGCGCCGGTTGCGGCGAGTGGACCTGTCATAAAAATCAGCGGATTGTCCGCGCCGAGCGGATCGGTGCGCGCGTCAACCGCATCGTAGAGATAGCGCGCGGCGAGTCCCGCGCCGCCGACGTACTGCGCGGCATAGTGTTCGTTCAGTGGTTCATCGTGAATCTTGCCGGTGGTGAGATCTACCACCAAAAGTTTGCCGGCATATGCATTCATAGTCACCTCAAGTCAATGAGCCAAAGGTGCAATGAGCCAATTATCCAATGAGCCAATGAGCCAAAGCAAATGTGCCAAACAAGCCAAATATGCCAAATGTGCCAAACCATTTGCTCATTTGTCATTTGCTCATTTGTCATTCGTCATTTGTCATTTGTCATTTGTCATTCGTCCTTCGTCCATTTGGCTCATTGGTTCATTGGCACATTGGCTCATTGAGCGAAGCGTTTGGCTCATTGGTGCATTGTCACATTGGCTCATTTTAAAAGTCAACGTGTTTGCCCTCGTAGGCGTACCAGAAGATCTTTTCCAGTTCGGCTCGTTCGGGGACGCGCGAGTTGGCGGTAATCGAAGTGTCGTTTTCGGCGTGATCGAGCATCTTGGGTATCGCGCGCGCAAAATCTTCGCGCGCGATGCCGAGTGATGCGATGTTCGTGTTCGATTGCAAGCCGTTTTCCAGATCGCGCACAGCGGCGATGAGCGCGCGCGTCAATTGCGCCTCGCCCAAGCCGTCCAAGCCGATAAAGCGCGCAATGTCCGCGTAGCGATAGTTGCCGCCGTTTGCCGCGAATTCCATCGTGTACGGCAAAAAGAGCGAAACGGCGCGGCCGTGCGGCACGTGAAACGCGCCACCGAAGGCGTGTCCCATCGCATGCGCGAGCGCGGCAAGCGAGTTGATGAATCCCAGACCGGCAATCGCGGCGGCGTTGTGCATTTTCTCGCGCGCCTCGGCGTCGTTTCCATCGGCGTACGCGCGCGGCAGGAATTTGAAAATGAGGTCAACCGCCTTCAGACACATCCCATCCGAAAAATCGTTATGCCAGTTCGACGTGTATCCTTCGATGGCGTGGGTCAGCGCGTCGAGCCCGGTATCGGCGGTGAGGCGCGGGGGCATTTTCATCGCAAAGACCGGATCCACGATGGCAATCGTCGCGAGCGTTTCGCGCGAGCCAAGCCCTAACTTGCGATTTTCGACGGGATCGGACAGCACGGTTGCCCACGTCACCTCCGCGCCGGTGCCACTCGTCGTGGAGATTTCGATGAGGCGCGCGCGCTTGCCCAGTCCCAGATACTCGATGGGGTTGATGGCATCCGGCTCCAGGTCGGGCCGTTCGTACAGCGCCCAGATGGCTTTAGCCGCGTCCATCGGCGAGCCGCCGCCCAGTCCGATGATCCAATCGGGTGCGTATTCGCGCGCGCGTGCCGCGCCGCGCCGAACGGTATCGAGCGTGGGTTCTGGTTCCACTTCGTCAAAGACGCGCGCTTCGATATTCGCCTGCGCAAGTTGTTCCTTCACAAGGTCAACGAAACCGAGGCGAACCATTTGCGCGTCAGTGATGATGAGCGCGCGCGTACCGCGAATTTGTGCGAGATACGACAACGCGCCCTCGCCAAAGACAATTTGGGGGCTGGTAAAGAACCACATAGTCACCTCAAGTCAACGAGCCAATTACCCAATGAGCCAATGAGCCAAACCAAATGTGCCCAAACGTGCCAAACCATTTGTCATTCGTCATTTGTCATTTGTCATTCGTCCATTTGGCTCATTGGTTCATTGGCACATTGGCTCATTGTTACATTGGGGAACTCGGTGTCAATGCGGGTGCAGGCGCGGATGATTTCTTGCGCGGCTTTGACGTTCTTCATCACCATCGCCATATTGCCCTTGAGTTTCAGTTGACCCGTCATCAACGCTTGAATCGGATCGAGTTTGCCTTGCACGACGAGTTTCCATTTGCCGTACTTGCCCGACATTGTGAACGCAGGATTTTTCTCTTTGGGGTCAGTGACGAGTTTTGCCTCGCGCGATTTGCCGTGCCACAAGTCCATATACAGGTACACGGTCTCGGTGAGCGCGCCTTCGGGTTCGACGATGAAATAAAAATCGCCCTCCCAGTTCTTGGCAGCGTCCTCGTACGCTTGACTTGCGTTCAACTCGTTGTGCAGGGCTTGAATCCACTCGTTGGAACCGAACAAGATCTTTGCCATTGTCTCATCTCCTTTGATGGAATTGGTTTGCGCGCGTGCGCGCGATGACGATTATAACACAGACTCGATGCGTGTCAACGACGCCCCCTTGACAAAATTGGTGCGGTGTAGTGTAATGAAAGACGAAGGACGAATGACGAAGGACAAAGGACGAATGACGAAAGACCACTAACCACTGACCACTAACCACTAACCACTGACCCGAGGTGACTATGCCTGTTACAAAACAAGAAGTTCTCGACTATCATCGCCTGGGGAGGCCCGGCAAGATTCAGGTGGTGGCGACCAAACCCACGCAAACACAGCGCGATCTTTCGCTCGCCTACTCGCCCGGTGTCGCCGAAGCCACGCTGGAGGTCGCGCGCGATCCGGAGATGGCATACGAATTGACGGCGAAAGGAAACCTGGTCGCCGTCGTTTCGAATGGCACCGCGATTCTGGGGCTGGGCGATCTGGGCGCGCTGGCATCCAAACCGGTGATGGAGGGCAAGGGCTTGCTCTTTAAACGTTTTGCCGATATTGATGTGTTCGACATCGAAATCAACGCACGCACACCAGCGGAAATCATCGCCGTTGTCAAAGCGCTCGAACCGACGTTTGGCGGCATCAATCTGGAGGACATCAAAGCGCCGGAATGTTTCGAGGTCGAAGAGACACTCAAAGCGCAGATGAACATCCCCGTCTTTCACGATGATCAACACGGCACGGCGATCATTTCCGGCGCGGGCTTGCTCAACGCGCTGGAAATCACCGGCAAACGCATCGAGCAGATTCGCGTCGTCATCAACGGCGCTGGCGCGTCGGCGATCGCGTGCGGCGAGTTTTGGGTGCGCTTGGGGGTACGTCGCGAAAATATCGCGATGCTGGACACGCGTGGCGTCATCTACAAAGGTCGCACCGAAGCGATGAACCCGTACAAAGCGCGCTTTGCCAGCGATACCACCGCGCGCACGCTCGCCGATGTCATCAAAGACGCCGATGTGTTTCTGGGGCTTTCGGTGGCGAACGTGCTGACGCCCGAAATGCTCAAGACGATGGCGCCCGCGCCGATAATTTTCGCGCTGGCGAATCCCGACCCGGAAATTCCGTACGATGTTGCCAAAGCCGCGCGCCCCGATGCGATTGTCGCGACCGGACGCAGCGATTACCCGAATCAAATCAACAACGTGCTGGGCTTTCCGTTCATCTTTCGCGGCGCGCTCGATGTGCGCGCCAGAGCCATCAACGAAGAAATGAAAATCGCCGCGGCGCGCGCGCTCGCGGCTCTCACCAAAGAAGATGTGCCAGATAGCGTCCTCAAAGCGTACGGACTCGAATCGCTCTGTTTTGGGCCCGATTACATCGTTCCCAAGCCGATTGACCCGCGCGTGCTACTCTGGGAATCGCCGGCGGTCGCGCAGGCGGCGATGGAATCCGGCGTCGCGCGCAAAACACTTGACCTCGCGAAATATCGCGAGCAACTAGAAGCGCGCCTCGGCAAGGGGCGCGAGTTGATGCGCACCATCATCACCAAAGCCAAAAGCAATCCCAAGCGCATCGTCTTTGGCGAAGGGGAAGAGCCCAAGGTCATTCGCGCAGCAATGCAAGTGCAGGATGAAGGCATCGCCTATCCGATTTTGCTGGGGCGCCGCGACATCATCACGCAAAAGATTCGCGAACTGGCATTGAACTTTCAGCCGACGATCATCTCGCCGACAGAAAATCCGCCGAATCTGGAACGCTATATCGAGGCGTACTACAAACTGCGCGAACGCAAAGGCATCACGCGCGCGATGGCGGCGCGCTTGATGACCGGACGCAATCACTATGGCCCGATGATGGTGCGCCTGGGTGACGCGGACGCGTACGTTAGTGGCTTGAACTTTAACTACCCCGACGTGATCCGTCCTGCGCTCCAGATCGTCAAGACGCGTCCGGGTGTGAACAAGGTCGCGGGGATGTACATCGTCATCACACAAGACCAGCGCGTCTTTTTCTTCACCGATGCGACAGTGAACATTGACCCCAGCGCAGAAGACCTCGCGGAAATTGCTATCCTTGTGGCGGATGCGGTCAAAAAGTTCGATCTCGAGCCGCGTATTGCAATGCTCTCATTCTCCAACTTTGGCAGCGTCAAACATCCATTCGCGGACAAGGTACGGCGCGCGGTCGAACTGGTGCGCGCGCGGCGTCCCGATTTGCCGGTGGATGGCGAAATGCAAGCGGACACCGCCGTCGTCGCCAAGATTCTGGAGGAACGTTATCCGTTCGCGTGTGTGCGCGATCCGAACATCTTGGTCTTTCCCAATCTGGAATCCGCCAACATCGCGTACAAACTCTTGCATCACCTTGGCGACGCGCAACTCATCGGACCGATTCTGCTGGGAATGGGCAAAGCGATTCACGTCTTGCAACAAGGTGACGAGGTCAAGGACATTGTGAACATGGCGGCGATTGCTGTTGTGGACGCGCAAGAACAATGACGGATGACGAATGACGGATGACGGATGACGGATGACGGATGACGAATGGGTAAATGGCGGATAGGTGAATGGTGACTGGGTGTCACGCGATCAGGATAGCGCGTCCCGGCGCGCCGTCGCCGTTGTGGATTTTGAGCGGCAAGCCGATGAAGGTGTACGTGCCCGCTTTGATGCCGCGCAAGTTCAGCCCTTCAACGATAATCACGCCTGCGCTCAGCAACGTGCGGTGCGTGCGCGGTTCGCTCGCGCCGTACGTTTCGATGCTGAGGTAATCCACGCCGACCAGTTTCACTCCCCGCGCGACCAACCACTCTGCCGCATCCCACGCGACTCCCACGTAATCGGTTCGGAAACTCGCGTGTTGCCACAGCACCGAATTGCGCGTCTTGAACAAAATCCGTTCGGTGCGACGCGGAATGCGCGCGCGTTCCAGATCGCGTGCGGTAATCTCGCGTTCGAGCCGCGTGAAATCTACTACGCGCGCGCGCCCACACAGCACGTTCAAATCGAGTTGATCAATCGTCTTACCATTCGGGAGAAAATGGATCGGCGGATCAAAATGCGTGCCGGTGTGATTGCCCAGCGAAAGTCGCGAAACGTTCGAGCGACTGCCCTTGCCAATCTGTTTGAAGGGCTCGATGACCACCGGCGGATCGCTGGGGTACGTTGGCATCGTTGACGAAATCGGAATCGAAATGTCGTAAATCTTCATCGCATCTCCTCCACAATCTTAAACGGATTGAAATCGGTAGTGTAATCGTAGTAATCTTCGTGTTCGGCGCGCTTGAGGTAATTCACCACACCGTACGTCAATGGCGTGGCAAGCACTTCGTACAAACACTTGAGCACCCATTCGGTCAGCGAGATGTTGAGCATCACCTCGGGTGTCAAAGTACCTGTAAACGCGATGAGGGTAAAAAGTGCGGTGTCGAAACCCTGTCCCACCAGCGTACTGCTAATCGTGCGTGACCACAACCACTTGCCCTGTGTGATGATTTTTAATTTGGCAAGGACGAACGAATTACTGAACTCGCCCACCAGATACGCAATGAACGAGGCAAGTAACAGGCGCGGCGCATAGCCCAAAATTTGTTCGTAGGCTGCCTGATGTTCCCAAAAAGGCGCGGCCGGTAACCACGCACCAATTTGAATCACAATCACCGCGAGCAAATTACACGCAAAGCCCGTCCAGATCACCTGACGTGAACGTGCGTAACCATACACCTCCGTCAAAATATCGCCAAAGATATAACTGATGGGAAAGATGGTAATAGCGGCGGACATCACCACATCGCCAATGGCAACGATTTTGACCGTGATGATGTTGGAAACAATCAAACAGGTCACAAAAACACCTGTCACGATACTCAGATAACGATACCCTGCTCTGGAACGTTCCATACACCTCCCTGAACTGTTGATGGTCTTGCCTATTATACCACGTCTTTGCTTTTCCTCGCGTTTGTGCTAAAATGACCGTGTCGGGAGTGATGAATGTATCTCACGCGCCTCGTCCTCGCCAACTTTCGCAACTATGCGCACCTCGAACTCGATCTGGATTGTGGCATCACGGTGATTCAAGGACAAAACGCCTGTGGCAAAACGAGTTTGCTGGAGGCGATTTTTTATGTTGCGACCTCCCGCTCATTGCACGCCAGCAACGACCGTGAACTGATTCACTGGGGCGCGCGTAGCGAGCCGATTCCTTTTGCGCGCGTCGAAGCACACGTCGAACGACGCAACGGCGTACGCACGCACATCGAGATTGTGCTGATGATCGCCGATGAAAAAGCCAAAACCCCCGCCACGCCTCTCGTCAACGGTCGCCTCAGCAAACGCATCAAAGTCAACGGCGTCACCCGGCGCGCGATGGATTTGCTCAGCGAGTTGAACGTGGTCTTGTTCTTGCCCGAAGATCTCGAGATGATCTTTGGCTCTCCCGCGCAGCGACGTCGCTATCTCGACATCACGCTCGCGCAAATTGATGCGCGCTATGCGCGCGCGCTGGCGCGCTATCATCAAATCGTCGAACAACGCAATGGCCTCTTGCGCGAATTTCGTGAACGCGCCTATCAACCCACCGAACTCGCCATCTGGGATCGCCAACTGGTCGAAGAGGGGACCTATCTCCTCGCGCGCCGCGCCGAGACCATCGCGCGCTACAATCATCTGGTCGCTCAGACGTATGCGCATCTCACCGAACAGCACGAGCAACTCACACTGGTCTATCAACCCAGCGTCACCTTCGATCTGAACGCGCCCCGCTACACGGAGATCGCGCAGCACTTTGCGCAACAGTTAGACGCTATGCGCGCGCGCGAACTGAATGCAGCAATGACGCTGGTGGGACCGCATCGCGACGATGTGCGTTTTCTGGTCACGCGTCATCACGACGGAATGGCAATGGACGCGACCACGTTTGCCTCGCGCGGACAAGGACGCACGATTGCGCTTGCACTCAAGTTAGCCGAAGTGCAACTGATGCGCGCGGAAACCGGCGAAGACCCGGTGCTCTTGCTCGACGATGTAATGTCGGAACTGGACAGAGCGCGCCGCGCCGCGCTTGCCGCTGCGGTGCAGCGTGCCACCCAGACCCTCATCACCACCACCGACCTGACCGATTTCTCCACCGCATTTCTGGAGAACGCGCGCGTGGTGCGGGTGTGTAATGGGAAGGTAGAGATTGGAGATTAGAGATTAGAGATTGGAGATTTGTCATTTGTCATTTGCTCATTCGTCATTCGTCATTCGTCTTTTCAAGAAAGGAGTCTTGTGGCAAACCAAACTGTACCGGCGCGGAGTGAGATTCCGCGCGAACACACCTGGGATGTCGAATCGGTTTTTCCGAACGATGAAGCGTGGTCAGCGGAATTGGAGGCATTGCTCAAAGAGTTGCCGACGCTGGCGCGTTTTCGCGGACATCTTGGAGATAATGCGGCGACGCTGGCTGATTTCTTCGCGACGAGTGAAGCGCTGGCAATACGTGCGGGCAAGGTGATGCTGTACGCGAGTATGCGACACACAGTGGATGTTGCCGATCAGACGGCTGCCGCGCTGAACGATCGCGCGCGCGGCGTGATGGCGCGCTTGGGCGCCGCGCTCGCGTTTGCCGAACCAGAGATGCTCACCATCGGCTTTGACAAACTGCGCGCGTGGACACAGAGCGAGCCGCGTCTGGCAATCTACGCGCACTATTTCGCGCGTCTCGAACAGCGCGCCGCGCACGTTCGCTCTGCCGAAGTGGAAGAGTTGCTCAGCCACTTGAGCGATCCGTTCCGCACCGCCGCCGAAACGCACGGTATTCTTACCGATGCCGAGTTGAAATGCGCGCCCGCGCGCAGTTCCACCGGCGAAACGTTCGAGGTGACGCAAGGAACAATCAACGCCTTGCGGACGCATACCGACCGCGAGGTGCGCCGCACCGCGTTCGAAAATTACGCCGATGCACATCTCGCCTTCAAGAACACGATGGCGAATTGCCTCGCCGCAGGTATCAAGCAAGATGTGTTTCGGATGCGCGCGCGGCGTTACACGTCGTCACTCCAAGCCGCGCTGGCGTCTAACTTTATCCCGCTGGACGTGTTCCCCAATCTCATCAACACGTTCCGCGCCAATCTGCCCATCTGGCATCGTTACTGGGACGTTCGTCGGCGCGCCCTTGGCGTGGAAAAACTTGCCGTCTATGACGAAAAAGCACCTCTCACCAGTGCCAGGCTCGTTGTCCCATACGACCAGGCAGTCGAGTGGATTTGCGCCGGGATGGCGCCACTCGGCGACGAGTATGTGAGCGTGGCGCGTCGCGGGATGACCGAGCAGCGCTGGGTGGACAAGTATCCCAATCGGGGCAAGCGCGCCGGCGCGTTTTCGACCGGTGTGCCCGGCACACAGCCGTTTATCCTGATGAGTTACAACGATGATCTCTTTTCGCTGAGCACCCTCGCGCACGAACTGGGGCACTCGATGCACAAGTATTACACACAAAAGACGCAACCCTTTGTGTACACCCAGTACGGCATCTTTCTCGCCGAGTGCGCGTCGAATTTCAATCAAGCGTTGGTGCGCGATTATTTGCTCAAGAATGCGTCGCGCCTTGCGCATCCCGCGCGCGAGTTTGAAATCGCCGTCATCGAAGAGGCAATGTCGAATTTCCATCGTTACTTTTTCATTATGCCGACGCTCGCGCGATTCGAGTTGGAGATTCACGAACGCGCGGAACGCGGCAAACCGTTGACCGCGCAAACGATGATTGACCTCCTCGCCGATTTGTTTGCGGAGGGCTATGGCAGTCAGGTGGAGATGGATCGCGAACGGGTGGGCATCACCTGGGCACAATTCGCCACGCATCTGTATCGCAATTTCTACGTGTACCAGTACGCCACCGGCATCAGCGCGGCGCACGCGCTCGCGCAGAATGTTCTCGACGGCAAACCCGGCGCGGTCGAACGGTACATCGGCTTTTTGAGTGCGGGCGGCTCGGATTTTCCGCTCGACATTCTGAAACGCGCGGGCGTGGACCTGACCACACCGGCACCCATCGAGACCACCTTTGGCGTGCTAGCACGCTACGTGGAACGTCTGGACGCATTGTTAAGCACGCCTGGAACGGATTGAGCGGTTGAGACGGGTCTTGACGCGTGGAATCTTTGGACTGATTTTTCTCGTGGCGTGCTACGCCGCCGCGCTGCCGCCCACGCCACACGTTCCACGCGCCTTGCACCCCGTCTCCCCTCAGGCACTCGTTGTGACACGCGGCACGGTGATTGACGGCACCGGCGCGCCACCGATTCCCGATGGTATCGTCATTATCGAGGGAAACAAAATTGTCGCCGTGGGTCACGCTGCCGATTACGCGATTCCGCCGGAGGCGCGCGTGCTGGATGCGCGCGGCGGCACCATCCTCCCCGGCATCATCAACTCCCACGTCCACGAAACGGCCTCATCGCTGGTGCGCCAGTTGTATTTTCTCAAACGTGGCGTGACCAGCGTGTGCGATCTGGCAACCCCGTTGACCGCGATGAAACGCGCGCGTGTGCAGAGCGAGTACGGTCTGACCGCGCGCTATTTCTTTTCCGGACCCATCATCAACAAACCGCGCGGGTATCCGGGCACGGAAGAATTTTTGTATCCTGTGAACAATGCCGACGAGGCGCGCCGCGCTGTCACCGATCTGGTCAATCGCGGCGCGTCAATGATCAAGATCGCGCTGGAGCCATGGAACTGGAAACTTCCCTGGCCCACTCCCGAACGCGAGACGATTCCGAATCTCACGCTCGACGAAGTGCGCGCCATCGTCGAACAAGCGCACGCGCACGGCAAGTTGGTGCGTGTGCATCTGGGCACTGTCGAGATGCTCGACATCGCCCTTGCCGCCGGCGTGGATAGCATCGAACACGTGCCGTTGCCGCGTCTGGACGAGATTGAATTTGCGACCGATGGGCGCGCGTTCGCCAAACTCGCTCCGGCGTACGAGGCGCAACTCGCGCGCATCGTTCAACAAAACATCATCATCGTGCCCACCCTCGACATCATTATCCGCTGGTGCGAAGGGTATGCCGTGACCGAAGCGCGCAAACGTCTGTGTCGGCAATATGTGCTCACGCCAATACGTCGCTTTTACCAGATGGGAGGCACTCTCGCGCTGGGCGATGATTCCACCTACGCCGCGCGCACTTGGATGCCACTCGCTGAAATGCGCCGTCTCTTGACGATTGGAATGACGCCGCTGGAAGTGATTCGCGCGAGTACGCAAACCGCCGCGCGCGTGTGTGGTCAGGGCGACACACTGGGCACGCTAGAACCCGGCAAACTCGCCGATGTGATTGTGGTCAAGGGCAATCCGTTGAACGACATCGAGGCACTGAACTGGATTAGCATCGTCATCATTGATGGACAGGTGGCCGTGCACAAGCCGTAACGTGGGCTTGGTGTTTTATCCAACTTACGGTAGAATAGCGTCTGCCTGATACAGCCAGAGGTGTGTCTGAGGCATCATTCTCAAAGGAGAGAAAAAAATGAAAACACGAACAATTGCCGAACCGTACAAAATCAAAATGGTCGAGCCACTCAAAGTAACCACACGCGATTATCGCGTGCAGAAAATTCGCGAGGCGGGCTACAACACCTTTTTACTCAAAAGCGAAGACGTGTACATTGACCTGCTCACCGATTCGGGCACCAGCGCGATGAGCGATTGGCAATGGGCAGGGATGATGCTCGGCGATGAAGCGTATGCCGGCTCGCGCAACTTTTACAACCTCGAAAAAGCGGTGCAGGAAATTTATGGCTTTCAGTACGTTGTGCCGACGCATCAGGGGCGCGCGGCAGAACACATCACCTCACAGCTGCGCATCCAGCGCGGGCAATACGTGCCGATGAATATGTACTTTACCACGACACGTGAACACGTCGAACGCGCGGGCGGCATTTTTTACGATTGCATCATTGACGAGGCGCACGACGCGCAGAACCCGCATCCATTCAAAGGGAATGTGGATATTGCCAAGTTGCAAAAGTTGGTGGACGAAAAAGGCGCCGACGCCATCGCCTATCTTTCGATTGCACCATGCGTGAATATGGCGGGCGGTCAGCCGTTCTCGATGGCGAATCTGCGTGAGGTAGCCGCGTGGGCGAAAAAGTACAACCTGCCGATCATTTTCGATGCGACGCGCGCGGTAGAAAATTGCTACTTTATCCAGCAGCGCGAACCAGGCTATGCCCACAAACCTGTGCGCGAGATTTTGCGCGAGATGATGAGTTATGGCGAGGGAATGACAATGTCATCGAAGAAAGACAACCTCGTCAACATCGGCGGCTTTCTCGCCACGAACAACGAACACTTTTTTACCAGAGCCAAAGAGATGGTTGTCGTCTTCGAGGGTTTGCACACCTACGGCGGACTCGCGGGACGCGATATGGAAGCCATCGCGCGCGGCATCTACGAGATGGTGGACGATGCGTACATCGCCAGTCGCGTGCGTCAGGTCGAATATCTGGGCAAGCGTCTGCTCGAGGCTGGCATTCCGATTGTCGTCCCGATTGGAGGACACGCAGTCTTTCTCGATGCGAAACGCTTTTTGCCGCACCTTCCGCAGGAGCAATTCCCCGCGCAAGCCCTTGCGGCCGCGTTGTACGTGGATAGCGGCGTGCGCGCGATGGAGCGCGGCATCGTCAGCGCCGGACGCGATCCCCACACCGGCGAGAATCGCAAACCCAAACTCGAATTAGTACGCTTGACGATTCCGCGCCGCGTGTACACCAATCTGCATATGGACGTGGTCGCAGAGAGTTGTATGGCATTGTACGAGGAACGCGAAAAAATCAAGGGCTTGAAGATGGTGTACGAACCCGAAAGCCTGCGCTTCTTTCAGGCACGGTTTGAGGAAATTGAATCGTAGGGGCGAGGCATTGCACAATTCAAATTTGTGGGACAAACGAATTGCCGATTGGAAAACGATTGACATCGCGATACGATTGTAGGGGCGAGGCATTGCACAATTCAAATTTGTGGGACAACCAAATTGCCCATTGGAAAACCACCGACATCACAACACGATTGCGACAATGCCTCGCCCCAACCGCACCATTCAAATTTTTGAGGCAACCAAATTGCCCATTGGAAAACGATTGGTATCGTAACGCGATTGCGGCAATGCCACACCTTACCCGCTATTGCCGGCGTTAGCATTCCAAAGGTTCACGATGACGAAACACCCCCATAAACGTTCCACCCGAGAAACGCGCACGACGTATCGTGCACAACGCCAGCCGTTCCAGCGTCTGGTGCGCGCCCTGCGCGCGCGCGATCCCGACATCATCGAAATCGTGCAGTTTGGCTCCAGCGTGTACGCGCCGCGCCACGCGCGCGATGTAGATGTGTTCGTGTTGACGCGCGCCAAAAAAAGAGTACGCGGTCTATCTCGACGCGACAACGGGGTATCGCAGAAACATTGACATTGTGGTCGCCGAACCCGGCGAACGCATCGGCGCCGACATTGCGCTGGCGCTGGTCACGTTCAGCAAGACCTTGTACGGCAATGGCAAAACGCGCAAGGAGGCGATGAACTCGATGGCTGTTCCAACGTTCGAGCGCGCTCGAAAATATGTGTTGATGGCAGACGAACAAATCAGCAAGGCACTCGAAGAGTCAACGAGCGATTTCCGCGACGCGCGCTATCGGCTGGCTTTTGACTTGTTGTTCGATGCCGCGCGTTACGCGGCGATGACATTCCTGGCACTCGACGAGCAAACGCGCTGGAGTGAGTTGCCCAGGCAATTGCCCGCGCCATTCAACAAACAATTCCGCGAGTTGATCAGTTTTCTGCACGTCCAATTCAATTACCAGAGGACCTACCCCAGAGACCGCGCGGATGAAACCTTCCAGGAATGGCGCGCAAAAGTGAGCGCGTTCATTGATGCGCTGGAACACGCCACCGTAAAAGGATAGCCACCGTGCATCGCTTGACCCTGATTCTCATAACCTACCTTGTGCTGGGCGCGCTCTATGCCGTTTTCACTCCCAGGTGGCAAGCGCCCGATGAACCCGCGCATTTCAACTACATTCGCGCGATTGCCGAGACCGGCGCGCTGCCGGTGTTGCAGTTTGGCGATTATGATCACGCGTACCTCGAGCAAATCAAAGCGGCAAAATTTCCACCCTCTATGCCGATTGATGCGATTCGTTACGAATCGTATCAGCCGCCGCTGTACTATCTCGCGGCGACGCCGGTGTACCTTGCCGCGCGCGGCGCGGGATTCGATGCGACGGTGCTGGCGCTGCGATTGTTTTCCGTTGCGCTCGGCGCGCTCGTCTTGCTCACCGCGTTTCACATCGTCCGCGCGATCTTTCCCGATGACGCGTGGCTCGCGCTCGCGACGGTCGGCGCGATGGCAACTGTGCCACAACATCTCGCGGTCAGCGCGTCCATCAGCAACGATCTGGCAGCGGAATTGGTGCTGCTGCTGATTCTGTGGCTTGCTGTTGCTCGCGTTCAATCTCGAATCTCCAATCTCCAATTCTCTCTTCTCGGCGGCATTCTGTTTGGCGCGGCATTGCTGACCAAGACAACCGCGTACCTTCCTGGGATGTTGTTACTCGCGCTGGCTGAAGTTGTTGGCAACAGTCAACGGTCAACAGTCAGCCGTCGAGTGATGCGCTTGATCGTGCTGTTCGCGCTCGCCGCGCTCATCGCCGCGCCGATGTTCGTTCGCGGCGCGCTCACTTACGGCATCACCGACCCGCTCGGCATCGCGCGGCACGATGCGGTGGTCGTGGGTCAACCGACGACGATCGAAGTGCTCGCGCAGCGCGGTGCGACGCGCGTCATTGCGGATTTCTTTGTCGTGACATTCAAATCGTTCTGGGCACAATTTGGCTGGATGGGCGTGCTGGTGAGCGATCGCATTTACGTCGCGCTGTTTTTGTTGTGCGCAGTCGCGCTGCTCGGTTTCACGTTTTACGTCGCGCGTCTCGTCCGCCAGCGCGACACGATCACTCCAACACAACGCGCGTCGCTGGGCTTGCTCGCGCTGCTACTCATCGTCGCGGTGGCTGACTATATCGGTTACAATTTCAAGTTCCTGCAATTTCAGGGCCGTTATCTTTTCCCCGCGCTCATTTCTATCGCGTTCATCCTCGTCGTCGGTCTGCGCGAACTTGTTGCGCGCGAATATCAGCGTATCGTCTTTGTGTTGCTGTACGGCGCGATGATTGTGTTAGATGTAGTGTGCCTATTCTTTTTCATCATACCGCAATTGGCGTAGTGCGTAGTGCGTGTTCCATTTACACATCTCGCGTTTCACACCTCACACCTCACGTTCCACGTTTCACGCATCACGTATCACGGAGTCAACCTATGGGCTTGCTCGATCAACTCAAAACATTTTTTACCCCCTCGTCTAATGAACCCGATGCGCTGATGTTGTACGTCAAATGCAAACGGTGCAGCACGCCGCTCACTGTGCGCGTCAATCTGGCCAACGATCTGAATGCCGATTACGAAAGCGGCGGTTACATCTTACACAAGGAAATGATGGACAGCCAATGCTTTACGCTGATGCGCGCCGAAATCCGCTTCGACGCCGCGCGCAAAATCATCGAACAGAAAATTGACAGGGGCGAGTTCTTGACGCGCGAACAGTACGAGGCGATGACAAACGACGAAGGACGAACGACGAAGGACGAATGACCCAATCACCCAATCACCCAATCACCCACTCACCCAATCACCCACTCACCCGCTCACCCAATCACCCAATCGCCATTTACCCGTACGTCCTGCGTCCACGTTTGCGCGAAATGGTTTGGGGCGGACAAAACCTGGCACGCTGGCTCGATAAACCCATCGCGCCCGGTCAACGCATCGGCGAGACGTGGGAAGCGTGGGAGGGTTGCGTTATCGAGAATGGCGCGGAACGCGGCGCGACGCTCGGCGATTTGATCGCGCGCGATACAATCGCGATTCTAGGCGCGTCCGCGCGCAACGCGCATTTCCCCCTGCTGTTCAAGTTCATTGACGCGCAGGCAGATTTGTCGGTGCAGGTGCATCCGAACGACGCGCAAGCGCAGGCGTTGGAAAATTATCCGCTGGGCAAAACCGAAGCGTGGTACATTCTGCACGCTGAACCGGGCGCGTACCTCATTCACGGTTTCAGCGATGATGTGGACGCGGCGCGCGTGCGCGCACTGCTTGCCGAGAATCGCTTGCCAGAGATTTTGGCGCGCGTGCCGGTGCAACGCGGCGACGTGATCTTTGTGCCAGCAGGTACGGTGCACGCGATTATGCGCGGCATCCTCCTCGCCGAGATTCAGGAAAACTCGGACATCACGTATCGGCTGTACGATTGGGGACGCGATGACGCGAATCGCCCACTGCACATCGAACAATCGTTGCGCGTGTTGAATTTTGCGCGTCAGCGCGAGCACAAGATTCCAGCGCTCACGATTCAGCGCGACGCATTCGATCGGCACATTCTCGTTGCGTGCGCGTACTTTGCGTTCGAGCGCTGGGACGTGCGCGCCGCGGCGCGCATCGAATTGAATGAGCGTTTTAACATCGTGACGCTCATCGAAGGCGCGGTGGAAATCGTCGCTGAATCGTCGCGCGCCAGCGCAGCGCGCGGGCAAACGCTTTTGCTCCCCGCGCGACTCGGTGGGTGTGACATTGTGCCGCGCACCACATCGTGCGCGTTGTTGCGAATGTATGTGCCCGATGGGCGCGCGGAGGTGATCGAGCCGCTGACGCGCGCAGGGTATCGCGCGGAAGAAATCGCGCGGACGGTGCGTGAATAATGCCCGTCTTTTTTTGTCCCCAATCTAAATTTTATGTAAATCTTAAAAATTTTTGAATATGTATTGACAAATATTGAATTTTATATTAAAATATTGAATGTAACAATACAGTATTTAGCAAAATGTATCCAATTTTTGGTAAATGCCCAATTTGTGGCGAAGAAGTGATTGTCACGCGCCTCGAATGTCGTGCCTGCGGCACGGAAATTAGCGGGCAATTTACGGTGAGTAAACTTGCTTTGCTTGGCGCGGACGAAATTCGCTTTGTCGAAACGTTCATCAAGAATCGCGGCAACGCGTACAAGGTGGGCGAAGAATTGCAAATGCCCTACTCGACGGTGCGCGCGCGTTTGACCGAAATCATTCGCGCGATGGGTTTCGAGCCGGGTAAAGAAGAACCCGCCGCGCCGATTTCGCCGGAACGCCGCAAAGCGATTCTCGACGATCTGGCACGCGGCAAGGTCAGCGCAGACGAAGCCATCAAGTTGTTGCAGGGAGAAACCGAGTGACGTATCAACCGCCCGCGAATGGTTTTCGTACTTTTGTGATTCTCTGGGCAACCCAATCGGTAGCAGTCTTTGGCAGCGCGCTGTCGTTTTTTGCGGTGACGATCTGGTTGACACAAACACTCTATCCCCTCCCGGAGCAAAAACCGCACCTTGCGTCCGCGCTGGCGGCGGTCAGTCTTGCCTTTGCCTTACCGACAGTTTTCATCGCGCCACTCGCCGGCGCGTGGGCAGATCGGCACGACCGCAAGCGTACGATGATAGCGGCAGACACACTGAACGGTTGTCTGAGTCTGGCATTAGCGCTACTGATGCTGACGCAACCTTTGGAATTATGGATGGTCATCAGTCTGGCGGCACTGTACGCGACGTTGGGCGCGTTCCACTTTTCCGCGTTCGATACCTCGTACGCGATGCTGGTGCCGGAAAAACAATTGCCGCGCGCCAACGGGATGATGCAAACGATGTGGGCGCTCTCCGGCATCCTTTCGCCGGGCATTGCCGCGACGATTATTGCGCTGCCCGCGCTGGCGCGCCAGGGTGCGCTGGGAGGTGCCGTTGGCGCGACGCTGGCGACACTGCACGACGGCGCGCCGCTCGCGATCGCGCTCAACGTGTTGACGTTTTTCTTCTCCGCAACGATGCTCACCTTTTTGCGTATTCCTTCGCCCCAGCGCATGGATTTGCGCGCGGCAAACGGTACGCAAAAAAGTATCTGGGCAGATGTGCAAGACGGCGCGCGCTACATTTGGTATCGTCCACCGTTGCTCTGGTTGCTCGGTACATTCACCGTGGCAAATTTCATCAGCGCACCACTGGGAATTTTTATACCGCTCATCGTCAAATTCAATCTGGTGGCGGACTGGCTGGCGCGCGGCTTGACGTTCGAAACAGCACTGGCGTTACTCAACACCGTTGGCAGTATCGGTGGCGTCGTGGGCGGAGTGCTGATTAGTGTGTGGGGTGGTCTGAAAAGGCGACGCGTCTATGGCGTTATCGGCGGACTCGTCGTGGCGGGCGGAGCGATGACGGTCCTGGGTCTATCGCCGTGGCTGTATCTCACCGCCGCGATGGCGTTCTGCGCGCAAGGTATCGTACCGATTATGAACGCCCACTCGCAAACGATCTGGCAAACACAAACACCGCGCGAAATGCAAGGACGCGTCTTTGCCGTACGCCGCCTGATTGCGCAATTCAGTTGGCCCCTCGGCACGGTCTTCGCGGGTGTGGTAGGTGGATTGTTCAACCCGGGTGTCGTGATGGCGTTGTTGGGCAGTATCCTCACACTGTTTTGCATCGGTCAATTATTCAACCCATACCTGCTGCGCGTCGAAGACAAGACTTTTCTGGATGAAATGGCGGCGCGCAAAACCGAGTTGCGCGTTTCAAGTGATTATCAGTCACGGCCTGTACGATGGTACGAGCGATAAGGCGTGGACGAGAATAAGCGGATTTGTGCGCTTGCCTAATGGACTATACGAGCGCTTTGAAGAGATCGTCTTCAACACTGTCTTTGAGATGAAAAAGGTAAGCGATCTATTACATAGTGCGGGTTGGAAGAACGCTTTGCCAGGATTCAAGACTTGAAGACAGCCCTCGATGAACCTGAAAAGGGTGTATTTTTGTCGTTGTAAGCAAGTAGTGTCGCTACCAGCAAGAAGAGCCGCATCCACCCGCGTTTGACGCCGCTCCGCTGCACTTCGCGGCACAGGTGAAGCCGCAGGGCGTCAAGCCGTGTCATAGATGGAGAATGGAATGCATAACTTTTTGAGTGAGATGCTGGAATGTCCAGATTGTCACGGTGAGTTGAAGTGGAGCATCACCGAGCGTCGCGGTAACCACATTGAAACGGCAGAGGCACGTTGTATGACATGTGCGGCTATCTATCCTGTCCGTGAAGGGATTGGTGTATTTCTTACACCTGACCTACCACGCGATGACCTGTGGGAACAAATGGATAGCCATCTGGCCAAACATCTACACGAGCATCCTGAAATCGAGCATCAACTGTTGGATGTACCGCTGGAAGTGTTGACTCCTGCCGATCAATTCTTTCGCGCGCTGATACTGGATGAACGTGGCGCGTATGCTCAGGCTAAAGTTGCAATTAAAGTGGCTCGTTCAGGCTTGTACACCCCCGACTATCTTGCTTGCTCTGACCGCCAGATCGAATACGCCCTTGAATATCTTGCCGTTTCCGACGATCCGATTGTTGATCTGGCATCGGGAATGGGTCACCTGGTTGAACAGATGGCATGCCGGCTTACTCAGCCAATCGTCGCCACCGATTTCAGCCCTCGTGTGCTGAGGCGTAATCGCAGACGGTTAGAGTTCTTTGGTCTAAATGACCGAGTTAGCTTACTGGCATTTGACGCGAGGCGCACACCATTCAAGGATGGTGCTGTCAAGACATTGACGACATACCAGGGGTTGCCGAACATCAGAGCGCCAGGGAATTTGTTACGTGAGTTACAGCGAATCGTCTCTGGGTTTTTCTTGGTTCTCACGGTCTTCTTTCCAGAAGATGATCAAGCCAACAAGGCAGTCATCGGTGAAATGGGGCTTGCTGACCTCCTCTTCCGTCGCTCGGCGCTGAAGTGGTTTGCCAGAACTGGCTGGCAAGTGCAAATCGTCAATTCTTGCTTTAGCAAAGCGCGTCCGACACCCATCAGCGTTGTGTTGGAAGGTGCTCGTATAGACGCCCTGCCAGTTGCAGAAACTATGCTAGAGTGGTGTGTGATTTCGGCGACGAGGGCTACAAGTAGAGAACGAAAAGCAGCCTAACAACATATGATTCCACCTGACCCTCATCAAGGAGATTCTCGATGAACCTCACTGGACGACAAACTCAGTTAACAGTTCTGCTCGTTGGTTTGCCACTTCTCTCAAATGTGGCTTCCTTTGTTATCTTTGCCCCCTTGTTCGCACCCAACCGAACTGTCACAAGCGCCGATTTCCAACGTGCTGGTCTCGCTGTCGGTATCGCAATCATGGCCATTGAATTGATAGCATTGTTGCTGATAGTGGGATTCTTGCGCCGAGAGAACAGGTCGTTGAAGAGTGTTGTCAACTTTCAACGGGGCAGGCTACGCGCGTATCTCTTCATAGGGCTCATTGCCCTACTACCAACGCTGGTAGCGGGTTGGCTGTATAGTCGAGCGCAAACACAGGCGGGTGTTGAGAGTAACTTGTCTCAATTGAGTTGGGGGGAAATTGGGTGGTGGTATGTTTTGACTCCCATTGCGGCAGCATTCTTGGAAGAGACCATTTGGCGTGGTTACACTATCCCGCGACTGCAAGGGATGTGGCGTAGCCTGTTGTTCACCAGCCTGTCCTTCGCGCTTTTTCATGGCATTTTTAACCCCCTCGCAGTTGTTGCGACCTTCATACAAGGATTAGTATGGGGTTGGGTCTATCGGCGCACAGACAGCACTGTACCCAGCATGGCGTTGCACTTTCTGAGTCGGTATCTGGCACTTGTTCCAGGTTTTGGATAAGAGACGGCAGTAATGGACCTTAGCGTGGCAACATAACATTACTCATTGAGGGGTGAATGATGAAGAAATGGCTAATTTTTCTTCTTGCAGTGGTGATATATCACATCGTGCATGAAGGCATGCACGCATCAGTAGCAATGTTTTATGGTGAGTACGAGGCATTTCGCCTCATACCTATTGGGCCTGAGGTCCAGTACAGAACACCCATCGAGGAGAGAGAAGGCATCTCTTGGGCTTTCATCTCTGGGGCAAGCAATCTGGCAACGATATTGATAGGTTACCTACTGCTGTTGTCTGGTGATAGGCTGGCCCGCTTGCGTAGTTATTTTTTGAGAACGGCCTCCTTTTACTTGACTTTGATTTGCCTGCTGGCTGATCCTTTCAATCTTTCGATAGGCCCGCTTATTTATGGCGGCGACGCTAATGGAATTGCTGTCGGACTTGGCCTCAATCGGTACATCATCCAGACAGTGTTCCTCGTGATCCTGTTGGTGAATCGCGAACTTATCGCGCAAAAACTGTTACCAATATATGACGTGCAAGTGAAACACGTCCTGTTCCAACCTCTAATGTGGGCAAGAAGAACCAGGGATTAGCATAGGATTGACCAGAGTTTATTTATCCGCTGAACTATGACTATTTGGAGACCACTGCGGGCAACGAGGGATTGGATGTACGGAAACCAAAGCCGAACAAATTTGCTCGATTCATCAGCACGATTTCTAATCTGCGATAAGTCTGATAACCTATGAACTGAGAACAGGGAGCCTTCAGAGATGTTAACCTGCAAGCCAGCCCAAAGTGAGCAGTATGACGAGTTCTTCCAACTGATGCAAAATGAAGCCGCTGATTATCTTCTGCACACCATGGAATTGATGCAGATGACCACAGAACAAGCCAAACGCTTGTTCACAACGGTCGGTAAGGTCTATGGTATCTACCAGGAGGGAAGATTGGCGGGATTTTATTGGATTGAAGAACGAGAAAGAATACTGCATCTTCATGGTCTAGTGCTACGAAAAGATTTCCAGGGAAAGGGCATCGGGACAAAAGTACTCAATCTATTAGAGACCGAATATATGTCTCGTATAGAGGCGATAGAGTTAGGTGTGCACCAATCGAACGAAAGAGCAAAATCGTTGTACGAGAAACTTGGCTATCGAACAGTAAAGCACCTGCCTGAGTTGGGATTTTATATCTTGCAAAAGCCTTTACTGAGACCATAGGCTATTGAACACAAATGGAGGTATGTCATGGACACAGTTACCTTATGGCCCATAGCCTTGGAAGCCCTTCAAGCGCTTGGGAGACACTATGGCCCAGAAATGGCTCGCGTTGCCGCTGAGCTAAAAGTGCCCGAATGGTCTGGATGGTTATTGCCAGCATTGGTGTTTGAACCAGAACCCATCTCAGCAGCACGGCTACGCGTACGCTCTCCGTATACATCAGCCCGCTTGTATGATGAGCGATTGACAAACGCCACGAAGCAAGGCTTTCTAGCCCTGGTGAATGAAGCGGAAGGCGCATATCGTCTGACAGCGTTGGGAAAGCAGGCAGCAGAGCGCGTGATCGAGGCAGCATATGTCAGGATGGCAATACTGCAACCCATGCCGTCAGATGAATTGAAACGTTTGGCAGATCTTTTGCGTCGTCTGGTAATGTCTTGCCTGGAAGCGCCAGAACCACCAGGAAAGTGGTGTATTGCTCACTCTCGGAAAGTTGATCCAGGTGACAATGCTCCTGTATTGGTGCGAGTTGACCAATACTTGAGTGATCTCGCCGCGTATCGAGATGACGCGCACCTGGCAGCCTGGCAGCCTTACCGTATAGACGGACACGCCTGGGAAGCCTTTACATACCTTTGGCGTGGAGAGGCGACGACGCTGGACGAAATTTTCCGAAAATTAGAACGCCGTGGGTATTCACGAGATGAATACGGTCAAGCGCTGGAAGACTTGATAAGGCGCGGCTGGGTGGAAGGAAGAAAAGTGTATCAAATAACTGCACTGGGAAAGGAAATCCGCCAAACAGCAGAAGAAACTACCGATCGTTATTTCTACGCACCCTGGTCTTGTTTGACCCAAGCAGAGGCTGAGGATTTACGAGACTTGTTGATACGCCTCCGTGATAGTCTATGATTTGCGAAAAAACAAGTGCGCCCAACACGCGCTTACCTGACGCTGCTTCGCTTGCGCGGTGCAGGCAAAGCGCAGACCGTTAGACCATCAGAGGAGTCATGGTGAGGCGAATGCTCGATCTCGCTACCCGCGTGACGACTATGCTGCTCGACGCCGTCAAGGCACGAACGCGGCAGCCAGAGACCTTGCTTACCTTTGGCATCACCGGGTCCGAGGGGAATAGCGGCTATTCGTCTGTCATGCGTCAGGTGGCTGTGCAAAAACTGTTGCTAGAGATCGCCAAGGCACCTAGAACGCCCGGGTTTCTCGATGCGGCGCTCAGAGGTACCGGAGTAGAGCGAAAGCAACTGGAAGAGCTCGGACTGGTGCGACGATGTGGCAACGAATATGTGATCGCTTTCGCCCTCTTTACGCGCGAGGACGTGCAAAAGGTACGGGCAGTCGCTGAACGGGCCACCGACTCGCTCGTCCGCGCGCTTGTAGCCCGTAGGTCAGACATTGATGCTGTGCTTCAGCGGTATGACGCGTCGGGTGTTGATCCGAAGGCGGTCCTCTACGTCGTGCTTGGCTGCTTTTCGTTCGATTGGGACGGCTTGGACCTGACCGTTGAGAAGCACTATCGGTCACTGCCCTACGTTACAGCAGGCGAAGGCAGGTTCATTCCGTTTGCCGAGGAGAAGAGCAACCTATCGCTCAAAGGTATGTACTGGGGTAGTCACAACTCGGATGAAGGGGAGTTTCGCTTTACGTCGTTTGGCGATCATTTCTCACTGCCCCGCTGGATGTTTCCCGATTTAGCCTGGCTATTGCCGATTCACGCGGCACGGCATCTGCCTGACTCGCTGAGACTAGAGGTCAAACGTGCTCTGCAACAGGCAGTGGAAAGCATGTTACATCAGGTTGGCTGCATAATGTTCGCCGTTCGAGATCACGAAAGGACGCTTGGGGAACTTGCCGGCATTGCTGGAATGGAGACCCGGCACACAGAGGACTTGCTCTCTTTGCTTGTAGAGCTCGAATACATCACGCGGCTGGACGATCGCTATGGCGTGCTGGCTCCAGTTCTTTCCGAACGTGACGGGGCAATGGTTCAGGCACTACGCCGCGTGGGATGGGAGGTGATGGAAGTATGGCTGTCGGTGAATTACGAGGACGTGAAAGCACAATTGTCCAACCTGATCGCTGTCCGCTTCGGAGTTCCCTATGCCGACGTGTTCACGCAAGTCTGGCACTACCTGTTCGGCACGGCAAACCGCAAATTGGTAGAGTGTGGAATGTTTGCTGACCCCTACGCGCACAGCCGACGATACAAAGGGGCCATCCCCGTAGTCTGGCATCAGAGTCTGCGAGACCTGCGCTAAGTAGCGAGGTCACGAATGAAAACTGCCTGCCCTTGCCAAGCTTGTGTAATCAGGGGACGATAGAAATCGGCGGTGTTGATAAACTTGTTCGCCCGCCAGCGGTAGACTTGCTTCACTCGGAATGTGTTGGGCGATCTGGCTCACCTGAACCTTGAAACCTGCTACTTAAACCTACCGAGGCAAGCGTGGTTGCTACAACAGCGAGTAAATCGAAAACAACCTTTCGCGGCATTCGACCCTTTTGTGCGCGTACCGATTTGTACGGCGTCGCGCGTCTGCTCGAAGAGGCATTTCGCAGCGAACATCGTTTCCCCCTTTCCCACGTTCCCTGGCTGCGCGAAATCGGTATCGTCCTGTGGACCCTGAGTTACGTGCCCACCTTTCCCGAACCGTTCGAGGGATTCGTGTGGGTGGAAGATGAGCGTATCGTCGGCAATGTGACACTCTCGTTCGATGGGATGCAGGGGAATTGCTACTATATCAGCAACGTAGCGGTCAAAAAAGAGTATCAACGACGCGGGATTGCGCGCGCGCTGATGCTCGCCGCGCTCGAACACATTCGTCGCCAGCGCACCACGCGCGTTCGCTTGAACGTACGTCCCTACAACGAAGGCGCGCTCCGCTTGTATCAAGAACTCGGTTTCAGAACAGTGGAAATGCGCGGCGAATGGCAGTTAGACGCACTGCCCCTGCGACTCCCAGCGCGTTCGAGTCACCTGCGCGAACTGCGTCCCTCGGACGCGCAGGCGGTCAGGGCGCTGATGCATACGATTACGCCGGCAAACGTGTCGCCGTTTCACGCGCGCGTATTCGAGCCGACTCTGGAAGACCGCCTCGTAGAATGGTTGAGTGATGTATGCCTGGCGCGCCAGACACAACGCTTGGTGCTGGAACGGGATCAGCGACTTGCCGCGCTGTTGTTCGTGCGCGCGCAGACGTGGCTATCACCACATTTGTTCATCATCGAAACACATCCCGATTTTCGCGGACGTGTGGAAGATGATGTAATCAGTGCGGCGTGGCAGATACTAGCATCCTTTCCGCCACGCACGATTCGCACCGAGGCATCGAGTTTGTATCCCGAACTGATTGCCGCGCTCGAACGTCACGGCTTTCGATTCATCAAAGGAATGACCTTGATGGAGTTGGGGTTGTAAAAAAATACGGAGGGTGCTATGGCAACAACCGAAGAACGAATGCAAATCTTGAAAATGATCGAAAACAAACAGATTACCGCCGAAGAAGGGGCAAAACTGCTTGCCGCACTGGAAGAGCACGATCGCGCTGAAAATGCCAGAGTCAAACCATCTCCCACAACGAGTGGCAAATGGTTTCGCGTGCGCGTCACCGATCTCAAAAGTGGCAAACGCAAGGTCAACGTCAACATTCCGCTGGGTCTGGTGGATGTGGGTTTGAAGATGGGTGCCAAGTTCGCTCCAGCAGGATTGGAGGGGCTGGACATCAATCAAATTTTTGCTGCAATCAAAAGTGGCACCGAGGGCAAGATCGTTGACGTGGAGGATGAAGAAGACGGCGAGCATGTTGAAGTGTTCATCGAGTAGCAAGCAGTGTCATCCCCTCCTGTGGAGAACAATATGCGACATTTATTACTGCGCCTGATCATCAATGCGATTGCCTTGTTCATAGCCACGCGCCTCGGCATTCCGGGTTTGTACTTTGAGGGCGATTGGATCACTCTCGTTATGGTGGCGTTCATCTTTGGCCTGGTGAACGCGCTGCTTCGCCCGCTCCTCACCGTACTCACCTGTCCGCTGATTTTGCTTACCCTGGGTTTGTTCACCCTCATCATCAACGCGGCAATGCTGGCGCTGACCGGCTGGATTGCGGCACAACTCCACCTGGGATTTGTGGTCGATGGATTCTGGGCGGCTTTTCTGGGCGCGCTGGTCGTGAGTATGGTGAGTTGGGTAATTGCTTTGGTAGTGCGGGACAAGATATGAAAAGCGATAAACGATGCACCGACCACGTGCCAGATAAAAAAAGGGGAGCGTGTAACACGCTCCCCTTGCTTGTTCTCTACGACTCTCACGCGAATAACGCTAGTGTAAAATTTGTGACAAGAACTGTTTGGTCCGCTCGTGTTGCGGATTGTTAAAGATTTGTTCGGGTGTCCCTTCCTCGATGATTTGCCCGGCATCCATAAACACCATCCGATCCGCTACACTGCGCGCAAAGCCCATCTCGTGCGTGACGCAAATCATAGTCATCCCCGAGCGCGCCAACTCGGTCATCACGTCCAGTACTTCTTTGATCATTTCGGGATCGAGCGCGCTGGTCGGTTCATCGAACAGCATAATCTTGGGTTGCATCGCCAGCGCGCGCGCGATCGCCACACGTTGCTGTTGTCCACCCGAAAGTTGCGCCGGATACTTGTGCGCCTGTTCCGGAATCCCCACGCGCCGCAGCAAATCCATCGCCACCTGCTCGGCTTTTTCACGCGGCCAGCGTCGCACCCAGATCGGTGCGAGGGTGATATTTTGCAGCGCGGTCAGATGCGGAAACAAATTGAACGATTGAAACACCATCCCGATTTCACGACGAATCGCATGAATGTTGCGAATGTCGTTGGTCATCTCGATGCCGTCCACGATAATCGTGCCGCGCTGATGCTCCTCCAGCCGATTGATCGTTCGGATGAACGTGGACTTGCCCGAACCCGAAGGTCCAAACAGGACGACCACCTGGCCCTGCTGAACCGTGAGATTCACTCCACGCAGCACATGCAAACGATCGAACCACTTGTGGACATCCCGACAGATAATAATGTCTTTGGGTTTCTGAGGACTCTCGTTCATAAACCTTTCCTTTTCTAACGCTTGCCCACTCCAAGGGCTTGTTCCAGACGATAGCTCGCAAACGACATTGCGTACGAAAAGATGAAAAAGATCGTCGCGATGAAGATATACACTTCGATTTGCAAGCCCATAAACTCGGGTTGTGCTAGCACACTTCGCCCAACCCCCAACAAATCCACCAGCCCCACGATCATTACTAGCGTGGTGTCCTTGAAGAGCGCGATGAATAAACCCACGATGGCTGGAATCACCATCCGCAACGCCTGGGGTAAGACAATGAACAAGATGACCAGCGCATTGTTCAGCCCGACCGCGAGCGCCGCTTCAATTTGCCCTTCGGGGATGGCTTGCAATCCTCCACGCACATTCTCCGCCAGATATGCTGCAGCAAAGAGCGTCATTCCCGCCATCGCGCGCACCACGTTATCAATGCGGACATCACCGGGCAGAAAGAGAGGAAGCATAATCTGGGTCATATACAGAATCGTCACCAGCGGTACGCCACGTACCAATTCGATGTAGAGAATGCAAAAGAGACGCACCACCGGCATCTTGCTCCGGCGTCCCAGCGCGAGGAGAACGCCCAGCGGAAAGGACATGACGATACTGACAATCGAAAGCATAAAGGTCAATAGCAAACCACCCCACCGCGTTGTACTCACTTCAGGCAGCCATTCGGATTTTGCAAAGCCATGCAACAGAACGATGGTCACTCCAAACGCGAGGAGCCACAGAGGAATCATCCAGCGCTGCCACGTCTTGCGATCGCGCGCCAGCGCATAGGTGACAAGGAGAATCACCAGATTGGCAAACAGCCACACAAAGCCCTCGCTCAGCGGAAAGACAAGGAACGACAGGGCAATGAGTGCGGCATAGCCCACCGCAAGTGACATTGTGAAGGTGCGGATGGTACCACCCCACACGCCCCCCGAAAGTCCAAAGAGTAACGATACTATTACAACCACGAGCCAGACGCGCCACACTTGATCGGGCGGGTAGGCGCCCACGAGGAACAAGCGCGCATTCGCCGTGATGACCTCCCAGCGCGCCGTGGTCAGCACCCAGGAGAGCAAAGCGCTACCGCCTGCCCAGATGACCCACAGCATAAAGAAGGTCAAGAGCGTGTTGTACCAGGTGCTGAACAGATTTTTCTTCAGCCAGCCCAGCACGCCTACCGAGGTGCGGGGCGGTTCCAGAGTTTCTGTCGCTGTCGTCATCGTCTATTTCTCCAGAACCTGGACATACCGATTATAGATGTTCATCAGCAATGAGGTAAAGAGACTCATCGCCAGATACGTGGTCATCACGATCATAATCACCGGCACCGGTTGACCCGTTTGATTGGCAATCGTCATACTGACATTGAACAAATCGGGGAAACCGACACCAATCGCCAGACTCGAGTTCTTTGCCAGATTAAGATATTGACTCGTGAGTGGCGGAACGATGATGCGCAAGGCGAGCGGAAAGATGATCAGGTGCAGAATTTGCATCTCGCCCAGTCCCAACGCGCGCGCCGCTTCGATCTGCCCACGTTTGACCGCCTGGATGCCACCGCGGACAACCTCAGCGATAAACGCCGCCGTGTAGATCACCAATCCAAACAAAAGCGCGCTGAACTCGGGGGACAAGGCAGTGCCACCGATGAAATTGAAACGTTCTTTGATTGGCACTTCAAAGTGCAGCGGACTCTCTGCCAGCCCGAGCCAGCCGAACCCTGCAATCATCACCAACACCCCGAGCGCGCCGGGGAAAGGAATCTGCGTGTCGCGCGTGCGGGGATGACGGGAGAGGACAAACCAGACGAGTATCGCCGCGACAAGACCGAGCACCACCCAAACCAGCCATAGGGTCAAGGTCGGCATGGGAATCACGCGCGGCAAAAACACACCGCGTTGGTTGACAAAAATGATCCCACCTAACTCCAGACTGTCTCGCACCGGCGGCAGTTTCATAAAAATACCAAAATAGATAAAGACCAGTTGCACCAACAGCGGGGTATTGCGCATAATCTCGATGTACAGCCAGGCGATCTTGTTGACCAACCAGTTGGTTGATAAACGCGCCACGCCTGCAATCACACCGAGAATCGTCGCCAGAACAATCCCGATGCCGCTAACGGTCAACGTGTTCAGCAAACCGACGGTAAAGGCGCGGCTGTACGTGTCGGCAGGGGTGTAGGGAATCAACGTTTCGCCAATCTCGAATCCCGCTTCGAGACTCAGGAAATCAAAACCCGTGACCAGCCCCTGCCGACGCATCGCCGTGGACGCGTTGGCATAGAAAAAGCCAGCCGCGATGGCTACCACGAGGACAAACGCAACCTGACCTAAGATGAGGAGGATGCGGACATCTCGCCAGAAGGGTATGCTAGTATGTCGTTGCACGATAGACTCCGTAGATTGTCCCGGGGATTCTAAGTAACCATGCAAAAGTTTTTTCCGCTTAGTTGGAGCGAAAGATTTTTCGCCCGTAACCGTTCAGGTGTCATTGCGAGGAGCGTTTTTTGCGACGAAGCAATCTCCGCGTTACGGTCTTCGGTAGGCAACGTTGGGGATTGCTTCGCAAAAACCGCTCGCAATGACA
>DAOTYB010000061.1:0-13035 GCA_034435315.1 Anaerolineae bacterium
TCCCCACGCCGCTCTGCGGCGTGGGGAGGGGGAATCAAAAGCGGGGGAGTGGGTGGGCGGCTTCGCCGCCCGCCACCACCCCGTCATCCCCCTGCTCTCCCCGCGTCGCGGGGAGAGCAGGGGGCAGGGGGATGAGAGGGGATGGCTCAAGAGCACGGCCGCGAAATTTATGGCTCAAGCGGATTTGCCCCAAAACTGAAATGCTCCCCTTTCGCGTCTTTTCGCGCTAACGAGGAGTGACAATGCCCAAAGCATTCCAGGATTACTACCCCGACGAATTGAGTTACTGCTATGGCTGCGGACGTTTGAACGAACACGGACACCAGATCAAGACGTACTGGGACGGCGACGAATCGGTGACGGTTTTCACACCCCAGCCGTACCACATCGCGATTCCTGGTTACGTCTATGGCGGACTCATTGCCTCGTTGATTGATTGTCACGGCACCGGTACTGCCGCCGCGGCAATGTATCGCGCCGAGAATCGCGCGATGGACACTTTGCCGGCGTATCGTTTTGTGACCGCCTCGCTTCACGTTGACTATCTCAAACCCACACCGCTCGGCGTGCCGCTGGAAGTGCGCGGCGTGGTCAAAGAAATCAAAGGACGCAAAGTGGTCGTGAGCGCAACACTTTCGGCGAACGGCGTCGTGTGTGCGCGCGGCGAAGTGGTCGCTGTGCAGATGCCGGAACATCTGATACCGCGATGACCCAACTCGCCATCCTTGCCGATGACTTGACCGGCGCGGCGGATACCGGCGTGGCGTTCGCGACGCGCGCGGTCACGCTGATTACTTTCACGCCCCACGCGCCGCCTGCCGATGTGCTCGTTCTCTCAACCGAAAGCCGTCATCTGCCGCGCGATCAAGCCGTCGCCCGCGTGCGCGCGGCAACAGCCCCCGTGATGCACGCGACGTGGATTTACAAGAAAATAGATTCCACGCTGCGCGGCGATCCCGCCGGCGAACTCGCCGCGCTGATGGATGCGCTTGGCGAGACGCGCGCGCTGATTGCCCCGGCGTTCCCCGCGCAGCGACGCATCACGCGCGATGCGCGTCAATACGTGGACGGCGTCCCACTCGAACAATCGCCCTTTGCACGCGAGATCACCACGTCCGACGTGCGCGCACTGTTCGCGTCGGTCGCGCCAACCACATCGCTTGCGCTCGATGTGGTGCGCGCTGACATCACGGCAATTCACGCGCGCCTGCAAGACGCGCAACTGGTAATCGCCGATGCGGAAACGGACGCCGATCTGGCGCGGCTGGCGCAAGCCGCACTCGCGGCGCGCGTCCGCGTGTGGTGCGGTTCGGCGGGACTCGCGCGCGCACTCGCACAACATCTCACGCTAGAGTCCAGTGTGCCGGCGCCGCACGTCCCCCCCGCCCCGCGCGGCATCACCCTCGCGGTCATCGGTAGCCAGCACACACGCTCGCGCGCGCAGGTCGAGTGGGCGCGCGCCCGCGGGATTGCTGTCGTCCAGCCGGACACGCGCATCTTGAACGCGCCGGATTCGAACGGCTTCGACGCGCTGGCTTTGGATCGTGATACGATTCTGACGACCTGCGGTCTAGACCACCTGCCCATCGAAGGAGAGATCATCGCAGCGCGCTTGGCGCGCCTCGTGCGCCGCATCGTCACGCGCGGCGGCATCGGCAAATTGGTGTTGAGCGGTGGCGACATCGCCGCAGCCGTATGTCGCGCGCTGGAAGCCGACGCGCTGTGGTTGCACGGCGAAGTGGAACCCGGCGTGCCACACGGCATCCTGCTCGGTGGACTCGGCGCGGGGATACGCGTGGTGACCAAAGCCGGCGGTTTTGGCGATGACGAGACGGTGTGGAGAATGACGAATGACGAAGGACGAAGGACGAAGGACGAACGACGAAGGACGGACGACGAATGACGGACGACGGACGACGAACGACGAAGGACAGACGACGAACGACGAACGACGAAGGACGAAACGATCCAACTATGCAACTATCCAACTATGCAACTATCCAACAATCGGCAATTGGCAGAGGTGAATGATGTCACAGCCATTGCCCTTGCTCGCTATCACGATGGGTGATCCGGCAGGCGTAGGGCCTGAGGTTATCGTCAAAGCGTTGGAACACGACGCAGTGTGGCGCGCGTGCCGCCCCGTGGTGATTGGCGACGCGCAGTGGATGAGTCAAGCCGCCCAGATCGTCGGCACCACGCGCGCGGTGCAACGCGTCGTCAACGTCGCGGAGGCAGGGACGCGCGCGGCAATCCAAGTGTTGGATCTGGCGAACGTCCCCGCGTCCTTGGTGCGCGGCCGCGTGAGTGCGGAAGGTGGGCGCGCGGCGTACGAATACATCGAGCAAGCGGTACGGCTGGCGCTGGATCGGCAGGTGGAGGCGATTGTCACCGCGCCGCTCAACAAGGAAGCGCTCCACGCGGCAGGCAAACAGTACGCCGGGCACACCGAAATTCTGGCAGACCTGTGCGGCGTCAAAGGCACGGTGATGCTCCTCACGTGCGAACGTCTGCGCGTCAGTCACGTCAGTACGCACGTTTCACTGCGCGAGGCACTGGCGCGCCTCACCAGCGAGCGCGTGATGCGCGTCATCCAACTCACGCACGATGCGCTGGTGCGGATGGGAATTGTCGCGCCGCGCCTCGCGGTTGCCGGGCTGAATCCGCACGCCGGCGAAGGGGGCTTGTTCGGCGATGAGGAGGAAAAAATCATCGCGCCCGCTGTTCGCACCGCGCAACATGCCGGTCTCAACGTCGCCGGTCCGTTCCCTCCCGATACGATCTTCTGGCGTGCAGTGCAAGGCGAGTTCGATGCTGTCGTGGCGATGTATCACGATCAAGGGCATATCCCGATGAAACTGCTCGGCTTTTTCGATGGCGTGAATGTGACCCTCGGTTTGCCGATCATCCGCACGTCGGTAGATCACGGCACCGCGTTCGACATTGCCGGCACGGGCTGCGCCGACGAACGGAGTATGGTCGCGGCGTTGTTGCTCGCGGCAAAGATGGCACGGTCGTGAGAGGACGAAGGACGAACGACGAACGACAAAGGACGAACGACGAAGGACGGAGGATTTTCGATTTGCGATTTGAGGGAATGAGCGATTGGCAATCGAAAATCGGCAATCGGCAATCGGCAATTGAAAATAGGCAAGGGAGGATAAATGACCAGCGAACAACTCACTCAACGCTCTGCAACGATCAAAGTCGGCTTTGAACGCGCGCCGCATCGCAGTTTGTTGCGCGCGACCGGCGTCATTCAAAGCGAGGACGACTGGCACAAGCCGTTCATCGCGATTGCCAACTCGTACACGGACATCATTCCCGGTCACGTGCATCTGAACGAGTTGGGTGAAATCGTCCGTCAGGCGATTCGCGATGCGGGCGGCGTGCCGTTTATGTTCCACACGATTGGCGTGGACGATGGCATCGCGATGGGGCACGTTGGGATGAAATACAGTTTGCCGAGTCGCGAACTCATCGCGGACAGCGTCGAGACGATGCTCAACGCGCACTGGTTCGATGGCGTGGTGTGCGTGATGAACTGCGACAAGATCATTCCGGGAATGTTGATGGCGGCGGTGCGCGTCAACATCCCCACAATTTTTCTCAGCGGCGGACCGATGCAAGCCGGCAAACTACCCGATGGACGTACCGTTGATGTTTCCAACGTCTTTGAGGGTGTGGGTGCGTACCAAGCCGGACGTATCACACAGGAAGAACTTGAGCAACTCGAACGTCTGGGATGTCCGAGTTGTGGCTCGTGCGCGGGAATGTTCACTGCCAACTCGATGAACTGCCTCACCGAAGCGCTGGGGATGTCGCTGCCCGGCAACGGCACGATTCTTGCCACCGATCCGCGCCGGCGCGAACTGGCGCGCGCTGCCGGCGCGCGCATCGTCGAGTTGGTGCGCCACAACATTCGCCCGCGCGACATCGTAACCGCCCAAGCGATTGACAACGCGTTCGCACTCGATATGGCGATGGGCGGCTCGACGAACACCGTACTCCACACGATTGCGATTGCGTACGAAGCCGGCGTGGACTATCCGCTCGCGCGTCTGAACGAGGTCGCCGCGCGCGTGCCGAACATTTGCAAAGTGTCGCCGTCGTCGAGTTATCATCTGGAGGATGTGGATCGCGCCGGCGGTGTGTCCGCGATTTTGTGGGAGTTGTTCAAGCGTCCCGGCATTTTGCATCGCGACGCGCTCACCGTGACCGGCAAGACGTTGTACGAAAATGTGCAGGGCGCGGAGAGCCGCGACAAAGAGTGCATCCGTCCGCTCGACAATGCGTACAGCGAACGCGGCGGCTTGGCGATTCTGTTCGGCAATCTCGCGCCCGAAGGCGCGGTCGTCAAAACCGCCGGCGTGCTGCCCGAAATGCTCAAGCATCGCGGTCCGGCGATTGTGTTCGACTCGCACGATGAAGCGAACGCGGGGATTCTCGCCGGCAGGGTCAAGCCCGGCAATGTCGTCGTCATCCGTTACGAGGGACCCAAAGGTGGACCGGGAATGCAAGAGATGCTCGCACCGACGTCAAACATTATGGGAATGGGTCTGGGGAGTTCGGTCGCGCTGGTCACGGATGGACGATTCAGTGGCGCGACGCGCGGCGCGTCCATCGGGCACGTTTCGCCCGAAGCGGCGGCGGGTGGTCCCATCGCGCTGGTGCGCGACGGCGACATTATCTCGATTGACATTCCGGCGCGACGCCTGGACGTGGAGTTGTCTAACGAAGAATTGCAGCGTCGTCGCGCCGAGTGGAAGCCGCTGCAGCGTCCGTTGCGTGGCTGGCTCAAACGCTACGCGCAGATGGTCACCTCGGGAAGTCAGGGCGCGGTGTTGCGCGTGTGAACAAGTAGCACAGGATTCAATCCTGTGCTACTTTAATGCAAAGTACCCTTCGACGATTTCGCGCACAATCGGCGCGGCGGTGGTGGACCCTTCGCTGCCGTGTTCCGCAATCACCACGACCGCGATTCTGGGATTATCGGCAGGCGCGTACGCGGCAAACCACGAGTGCGGTTCGCTGCCCTTGAGCACCTCCGCGGTGCCCGTTTTGCCGGCGACGGACACTTTGGCGCCGCGAAACGCGGTGTACGCTGTGCCGTCCTTGTCCGTCGTGACGCGCGCGAGCGCCTGGCGCAGCGCCGCCAGCGTCGTTGCCGAGACCGGCAGTTTGCCGCGCGTTTCGACGGGAAACACCTTCTCCGTACCATCGGCAAGCGAGGCGACGCGCGTGACAAGGCGCGGACGATACAACGTGCCACCGTTCGCGATCGCCGCCATCAGATCCACGATTTGCAGCGGCGTCGTCAACAAATCACCCTGACCGATGACCACGTTCACCGCATCGCCAGCGCGCCACGGATCCTTGCTCGGGTCAGGCACTTTGCCGGGCGATTCGGCAAGTTCGATACCGGTCGCTTGCCCCAGACCGAACGCGCGCGCAAAATTCAGCAGCAGGTTTGGATCGGTTTGGTAGAGTTTATAACCCACCTGATAGAACGTCACATTGCACGATTGCACCAGCGCGTTGGACAGCGAAATCGTGCCGTGACCTTTGCCGGTGACAGGATAAATCCAGCACACCTTGCGATAGTTTTGCCCCAGACCGTCCCAATAGCCCGGACAGTTGAACGTCGAGTTGGGCGTGTACAAACCTTTTTCGATTGCCGCAGCAAACGCCACGACCTTGAACACCGAGCCGGGCGGAAACGCGCCCTGCGTCACGCGATTGACGAGCGGTGCGCCGGGATCGTTGATGAGCGCGCGAAATTCGGCGGGCGTCATTCGTTGCGAGAGACGATTCGGATCCCACGTGGGGGCGCTTGCCATTGCGAGAATGTTGCCGTTCGTAATGTCCATCACTACCGCCGCGCCCAGACGCGTGCGCGCGCTCAACGCTTTTTCGACGATCGCTTGCAAATCAATGTCGAGTGTGGTGTAAACGTTTTGACTCTGCTTGACCGGGATACTCGCCAGCGTCGCGGTGATGGCGCCGCTGGGTGAAAGCACGACGAGTTTGCCGCCGCGTTGCCCCGCCAGATAGGGCTCACCCCACGCTTCCAACCCCGTTTTGCCGATGAGGTCGCCCTCGCGATAACCTTTCACTTGCAAGCGCGCCAGTTCATCCGCGTCAATTTGTCCGACGTACCCAATCGCGTGCGCGGCGAGGGTGCCGCGCGGATACGTGCGAATGTCTTGCGTCTTGTCAATGTAAATGCCCGGCTGATTCAACGCGCTCAGGTTCGCGCGCACTTGCTCTTGCGTCAACGTGCCAATCGGCGTGCGCCAATCGCCGGGCGAGTTGCTGTACATCGCTTTGATCGCGCTCGCCGATTTGTTAAATAGACGCGCGAGCGTTGTCAGCACCGCGTTTTCGTTCTTCATCTGCGCGGGCACCACTTCGACGACGATGAGCGTTTGCGGTTGCGTGAACGCTCTGCCCTTGCGATCGAAAATATCGGCGCGCGCAGAAGCAAGCGGCTGATAGCGCACACTGCCACCACTCGCGAGATGCGGCAGGATCAGCCCCGGATTCCACAGCACGCCCCACTTGCCTTGCTCGCGGCGCAAGAGCATCGTGTACTCGTACTGCAACGTACCGAACAGATGCGTTTCCAGAGTCGCGGTGTATTTCGCTTCGGCTTCGTTCCCCTCTTCGCGCGTGGACTGTAACGTGGCGCGCACCGACTTGAGCGTCATTTCCGTCGCGATACCTTTGTAGCGCGCGACGAATTGCTCCGCGCTCGTCGTTTCCTGACGACTGGGCGCGAGCAGGGTGTACATCGCCGCGTAATCGGTTTGCTGCCACGCCTGCAAAAACGCGCGCGCGGTATCCTCAGCAAAGGTGACTGGCGTGGGTGTAACAGCGGGGGTTGGAGTACGCGATACCTCGTTAAAGGCAGAGCAATTGACACCGATGACGATGAGGACGACGACGAATGTCTTGCGAACGAACGCGGGGGGAAACCGGCTAAGCATTGGTCATCACCTTACGTCCATTATAAACGCGTTGACGCGAGGCGTCAAAACGTTGTATCTGACAATTGATGAATTGTCTCATTCTGCGTATAATTCTGTGCACTATGGTACAAGCCACTGCGATCGCATGTAGCAACATTGCGTTCATCAAGTACTGGGGTAATCGCGACGCGACGTTGCGCCTTCCCCTGAACAATTCGATTTCGATGAATCTCGATAGTGCGACCACCACGACGACGGTCGCGTTTGACCCTGCGCTGGACGACGATGTGGTGGTGATTGGTGATCAGGTAGCACAGGGGCGTCACCGCGCGCGCGTGGTCGCGCATCTGGAGCGTGTGCGCGCGCTGGCGCGTATCGCGACGCGCGCGCGCGTCCACTCGCGCAATAATTTCCCGATGGGGGCGGGCATCGCGTCGAGTGCCAGCGCCTTTGCCGCGCTATCGCTTGCGGCGACGCGCGCCGCCGGGCTGGAACTGAGCGAGCGAGAACTCTCGATGCTCGCGCGCCAGGGATCGGGTTCGGCATGTCGCTCGATTCCGGGAGGATTTGTCGAATGGTATGCTGGCAGCACCAGCGCCGAGTCGTACGCGGTGCAACTGGCGCCTCCCTCGTTTTGGGACTTGCGCGATGTGATTGCGGTGGTGAGCACCACCGAGAAATCGGTTGGCTCGACGGATGGACACGCGGCAGCACTCTCCAGTCACTTTTTCGCCGAAAGACTCGCGGCATTGCCGGCACGACTCGCGCGCGTGCGTCACGCGCTCGCCGCACGCGACCTGCCAGCGCTGGGCATCGCCAGTGAAGAAGATGCCATCGAATTGCATTTGATTGCGATGACCTCCCGCCCCCCCATTTTCTATTGGTCACCGGGAACCGTGCGCGTGATTCAAGCCGTCCAGTGCTGGCGCGCGGAAGGGCTGGCGGTGTACTTTACGCTCGATGCCGGACCCAACGTGCATCTCCTCTGTCACGCGCGCGATGCGGATACGGTCGTTGCGCGTGTGCGTGAGATTCCGGAGGTGTTACAAGTGATTGTCAACGCGCCGGGCGGTGCGGCGCGCCTGGTGGACGAACATCTATTTTGAACGCAATGGCTGGCACGACCGATTCTCTTTGCCTGTACTGCATTTGCCTCACGGGCGCATTTCAGTTTGGGGCAAATCCGTTTGAGCCATAAATTTCGCAGCCGTGCTCTTGAGCAATCCCCTCTCATCCCCCTGTCCCCTCTCCCCGCGTTGCGGAGAGAGAAGGGGGATGACGGGGTGGTGGCGGGCGGCGAAGCTGCCCCCCACCACACCTCCTCCCATCTCCCCCCTGCTCCCCGCTTGGCGGGAGAGCAGGGGGCTAGAGGATGAGTGGAGGTGTTCACCATTCGGAAAAGATTTATGCGCACCGATCAGTTTGCAATCGTTAGGTTAGCACCACCATGCGCTTTGTGGCAGGACGTAAACACAGGGTAGGAGTGAGATAATGAACTTCTCCAACCGTGATGAAATGTGGCAGTTGCTCTGCCAGTACACCACAAATGATTTGTTGCGCAAACATTGCCTTGCGGTCGAAGCCGCTATGCGTTGGTACGCGCGCTATTTTGGCGAGGATGAAACCACGTGGGGTAATATCGGTCTCATCCACGATCTGGCGTACGAAAAATTTCCTGAACAACATCCACAAAAGGATGGCGAGATTTTGCGCGATCTGGGATTTCCCGAGGAGTGGGTGCGCGCTGTCTGGTCGCACGGCGATGCGCTCGGTATTCCGCGCGTGACGCGCCTGGAGAAAACGCTGTACGCGGTGGATGAGTTGACGGGTCTGCTCGTGGCGGTCGCGCTCGTGCGACCGTCGAAGAAACTGGTGGATGTGGATGTAAGCGCGGTGAAAAAGAAATGGAAGGATAAAGCGTTTGCGCGCGGGGTCAATCGCGCGGACATTGAGCGCGGCGCGGCAGACTTGGGCATACCGCTGGATGAGCACATTGGCAACGTGTTGACCGCGTTAAAAGCGGTTGCCGATCAACTGGGAGTGTGAGCGCGCGCCGATAACGAACCGCCCTGACGCGCGTGGCGTACTGCGACCATCTCCGCCAGAATGGCGAGCGCGATCTCTTCCGGCGATTGTGCCCCCAGGTCCAGACCAATCGGCGCATGCACGCGCGCGAGAAACGCCTCCGCGACGCCCTGCGCGCGCAAGACGGCAAAGTGTTGTTGGATGGTGTGGCGCGAACCCAGCAGACCGATGTAACGTGGCGGTGGCTCGGCGCGCGCGAGCGTGGCAAGCGCAGGCAGATCGAATTTGGGATCGTGAGTCAGAATCGCGATGCAAGTGCTTGAATCCATCGGCAGACGCGCGAGTGCCTCATCGGGCCAGGCGATGATAATCTCATCGGCAGCAGGAAAACGCGCGCGGTTGGCAAAGCTTTCGCGTCCATCCACGATGGTCACGTGAAAATCGAGCAGGTGCGCCAGCGCCACCAGCGGAATCGCAATGTGCACTGCACCGAGAATAATCAGTTTGGGACGTGGCGCGAGCACGTCAATGAACACATCGGCGTCAGCATAACGGCGATACGCAGACTGGTGAGATTGCAGGGCGGTCTCTGCCTCGCGCGCGGCGCGCTGGAGGATGTCATTCGTACGTTCACCTTCGATGCGCCCATCGGGATACACCAGCATCTTGGTGCCCGTGTGCGCGCCGCGCACAATCGTCAACAGCGCGCACAATGTATCGGTCTGGAGCGCGCGCACCATCGCCTCCAGCCAATCGAAAGGTGATGGCGGAGGATGAGCGACTTCGAGCCATACCTGAATCGTGCCTCCGCACGCCAGGCCCACCTCCCACGCGGTTTCGTTGCTGATGCCAAACGTCAAGAGTTGAGGCTGGCGCGTACGCAGCACACGCTGCGCGGTTTCAATCACCGCGCCTTCCACACATCCGCCACTGACCGAACCCGCAAATTCACCGCGCGCGTTGATGAGCATCCTGGCGCCCACAGGGCGCGGCGCCGAGCCGCTGGTCTGGACGACGGTGGCAAGCGCGAGTGTGTCACCGCGCGCGCGCCACGTTGCAATGGTGGCTAGTAAATCGCGCACGAGTTTTTCTCCTTGTGGGCAGTAGAATCGAGTAGGGGCGAAAGATTTTTCGCCCGTTGTGGCTGTCCTATCCATCCCATCGCGAAATAGCCCCACCCCCCTAGTCCCCCTCTCCACGCCGTTCTGCGGCGTGGGGAGGGGGAAACAAGGGAATAGGGGAGTGGGCGGGCGGCGAAGCCGCCCGCCCACTCCCCCCCCTCCCATCTCTCCCCGCTTTGCGGGGAGAGATGGGGGCAGGGGGATGAGAGGGGTCATTCCTGTAGAGGAGAAAGATTTTTCGCTCGTACAACGATGGTGAAACAACCAGTACCGTATAACCCGATGGCGGAAAAGACTTTTGCACATCTACTTCGCGGCACAAGCTTATAATGAAAGTAACCGTTCAGCCGGCTCTGTCATTGCGAGCGATTTCTGCGAAGCAATCCCCAACGTTGCCCACCGCAGATCGTAACGCGGAGATTGCTTCGTCGCAAAAAACGCTCCTCGCAATGACACCTGAACGGTTACATGGTGGAAAAGACTTTTGCACACCTACTATGATACTTGAGGAGGAGGATGGATCTAAAAGAATACTGCGTAATGTTCGAGGTCGAAGATACCCTGTGGTGGTATCAGGGTATGGAAACAATTACGCGCGCCGTTATCGAGCGATTCTACGCGCGCGGTTCGACATTGCGCATTCTGGATGTCGGCTGTGGGACAGGCGGCGCGTTGCGTTATCTGGCGGATTATGGCACTGTGCTCGGCATTGACCTGTCCCACTTTGCGCTCACCCTGAGTCGCCAGCGTGCGCCGTTTGCTGTTGCATGTAGTTGCTGTACTGAACTTCCGATTCCTGCCGGCGCGTTCGACCTGGTGACTTTGATTGATCTCTTGCCGATGCTCGAAGGCGCGGATGACGAAATGGCTTTAGGCGAAGCATTTCGAGTGCTGGTAGCGGGTGGACGCCTATTTCTCCGCGCGGCGGCATACGATTGGCTACGCGGCGCGCACGATCGTGCCTGGGAGGTGCGGCATCGTTACGCTCTCAGTGAATTGGCAGAGAAGGTGTGCCATGCCGGTTTTGTTATCGAGCACACGAGTTATGCGAATATGTGGCTGTTGCCTGTGGCAATCGTCAAACGCTCCTTCGATCGGATTTTTCCTGTACAGAACGGTTCCGATTTGACGGTGAACGTGGGTCCGCTGAATGGGATTTTCAAAGCGATTCTCTCCAGCGAAGCCCGCTGGGTCGCTCATCATTCTCTTCCATTTGGATTGAGTATTGTAATGATGGCACGCCGACCGTGAGCAGGCTTATTTGCTCTCTTGAAACACCGAGGCAAGCATTTGATCCACCGGCGCGTACTGATCCGTCAACGTGACCAGCGGCGCTTCGGTCAACAAACGCTGGATTTCCTTATCATCTGCGAGTAACCGCATCGTGAGCGCGTCGCCGTCGCCAGCATCACAACTTGCCAGCGTGGTCAAATCCATCGGTTGATCGGTGCTAATCAACACAAAGAAACTGCGCGTGGTTTGACGCCAGTCGGGATTGCCCATCACAAGGTACACGTACTTGAACGTCTGGCGGAGCGTGTGATAGTAGGCGCGCACGAATTGACCATACGCGCCATCAATGATGTTGACCACATACAAGCCATCGTCTGCCAGCCACTGACGCACGCGCTCGTTGAATTCTCTGGTCGTGAGGTGATAGGGCACCGAATAGTGATTGAACGCATCACCGAGAATCAAATCATAGCGGCGCGTGGGGGGACGCGCGAAAAATGTGCGCGCATCTTCGTTCCAGGTGAGAATGTTCCATTCGGGTTTGAGTGCCAGTTCCGCGTACGCAAATTCGGTAACGCCGGGATCAATCTCGATGACGTGCATCGCGGCTTGAGGATAGATCACCTGCATATACCGCGCGAAGGTATAGCCGCCTCCGCCAATCATCAACACATCGGGCGGCGACTTGGTGCGCGCGCGATACTCGGCCATCTCGGCGTAAATCTTTTCATAGCCATAGATAAGCGTTGTCGGATCGGTCAACGACACGTAACTGTGCACCAGATGATCGAGCACCAGTAGTCGAATCGGTTCGCCGCCCACCAGATCGTCGTACACTTTGATGCAATAATAGTTCGTTTCGCGCACACACGGACCCTTGTTCCATCCCTGGCGCGTTGCCACTGTTCCCCCGCCGATGATGACGAGGAGGGCAAGAACAGCGGCTTGCCAGCGCGCTCCCAGAAGAAACAATATCCCCAGCGCGCTGAGCAAGAGCGCGACGCCGATGACAATCGTGTACGTGCCAAACCACGAAATCAACACAAAGCCGGTCGCGAACGTTCCCACGATACTCCCCAGCGCACCCGCCGCGTAAATCTTGCCAACGGTGCTTCCCGTCGTTGCTAAATCGCTCACCGCGAGTTTGGCAACAATCGGCGAGATCATTCCCAGAATAGTACACGGCACAAAGAACATCGCCGTGGTGAGCACCAGAATCTCAACGACGATGGGCCAATCGCTGGGAGTGACGCGGCCAAGACGATCCACCCACAGGATCGTGAACGAGGTGATCGCCGCCAGCAGATACACTCCACCTAAAAATCGTAGTGACGCCCACCGATCCGCCAGACGTCCTCCCAGGTAATTTCCCAGCGAGATACCGGCAAGCACCACGCCAATCACACTCGTCCACGTGTACAACGACGAGCCGACGTGCGGCGCAATCATTCGTCCAGCGACCAGTTCCAGAATCATAATGCACGCGCTCGATACAAAGACGATGAGGTTGGGTTGCCATAACCAATTGCGTTGGGATGCCATAGAGTCCACTCCTTAGCAGGTGTGCACAAGTCTCTTCCGTCATCGGAAGGTTACAGTGCTCGTTGTTTCGCCGTTGTTGTACGGGCGAAAAAAATCTTTCGTTCCTACGGGACAAACCCCTCTCATCCCCCTGCCCCCTGCTC
>DAOTYB010000062.1:0-25272 GCA_034435315.1 Anaerolineae bacterium
GGAAGACATCTTTGCCTTCCTGTTTCGTAACGTGAACCTTACACCACACTGACATTCAACGGAGATAGCCGTTGTATTTGAGCAAACGCAGTCCCTCCAGTCGCAATGCCGCCGGCAACAGCGTTTTGTAAATGTTGCAGTGCGGACTCGCCACATCCCAGCGCCCCGTCGCGCGAAAGGTTTCCAGCGGGCAACCGCCGGTGCAACGATAACGAAACGCGCACGCGCGACACCCGGCTTTGTCATCCACCGACATCGGACGAATAAAACCGCTGGCGATAGACGACAACACATCGGTATCCAGCGTTGGGCTGACCGGCTGATCGAGGTGCATTTGACATTGCGCCAGTTTGCCCTCGTGCGTAATCACGAGATACGACGCGCCGACACCGCACGTGTGCGTGTGCGCTTGCATCTGCACCCGATCGAGCAAGCCGTTGAGGAAAAAGCGTCGCGGCAAAAACTCCTCGAACACGGCGTACGCGGCGAGCATCCCTTCGATGATCGCTTGTTCTTCGAGCGCCAACTCTTCACGCGAAGCAGACAAGAGATTTTGCCGATAAAAGTTCAAACTCACCGGCAAATCGCGTTCCAGTGCCCAGCGCACAGCATCCGCCGCACCCGAGGCATTGAGGCGCGTCAGCGTCATCGTAACATCGGGACGAATGCCGCGCGGGAGGAGAATTTTGTCAACCGTCGTTTCGATGCGCGCGAACGTATCGCGCCCGCCGCGATCGCGGCGCAAGCGATTGTGCATCTCGCCCACGCCGTCGAGCGAGAGCATCAGTTTTACGCCGGTCTCGGCGAACCAATCCGCTTCTGGCTCGTGCAGGCGCGTGCCGTTGCTCAACACCACCTCGCGCAACTGGACGCCGGTCTCGAGCGCGAGCGCGTTCGCCTGCGCGTGCAGTCGTCGAATCAGCGCGAAATGCAGGGTTGCTTCGCCGCCGGCGTACTTGAGTTTGACGCGACGAAAATCGTTTTGCCGCGCCGTCTCAAAGATGCGCGCAAGCGCGTGCGCGCCAATTTCTTCCGTCATCCGCGCGGACGATTTGCGGACGTAGCAGTATGGACAATCGAGATTGCAGGCGTTAGTGATGTGCAACCATGCGGTCAAGGTTTCCGGGTGGCTTGGTTGCGTATGCGCGCGCGCATCCACCGGGCGAATCAAGCGCTGCGCGGCGAGTGCGTGGTCAATCGGCTGGGTGAGCGGCTGTGGTTGTGCGAACGCTTGCCAGCGTTGCCACGCGATTGAATTCAAGACGCTGGGTCCTGCTGGCGCGTACGGGCTAAAGGCAAGGCGGAATTCGCCGGGCAAAGCGGTGATGTACGTCTCTGGCGTTTGCGTGAAAACAGAATGCGTTTCGATTTGTTCGCTTAGCGCAAAGGGTTTGTCCGCGCAAGCACAATCGTTTTCCGGCGCGTCGGTTGGGTCGTCGAAGGTGAGCGCGACCGCGCCATCGGGACAGGCGCAATCTTCATCGTGTTCCGTCACAGCACCGACAAGCAGGATGGCTTGCGACTCGTTTTGCAAAAGCATAGAGGTTATCCTTCTCCAGAACCGACGCCGAAGCAAGCGCGCAAGAATTCATCGGCATCGGCAGGATTGAAGGGCTTGATCTCATCCACGCGATATTTCTCTCGCGCCGCACGCACGTATCCATGGAAATCGGCTAGTTCGGTGCGGTTGAACTTTTTGGTATAGTCGTACATCGTATCCCAGATAACGGACAGCGCGACGGAACGTATGGAAAAGAGTTGTGAGTAACCGCTGGCAAGAACGTACTGCTCGGCGGCATGCTTCAGATGTTCTTGGGCTGGCGCATCCTCGTGAACTACATTGTGACGTTTTTGCGCGTCCGTCGGGTATGAAGATTCGATTGCCTTTACGCGCTGGAGAAAACGATCCATCGCCACGCGCGCGCGCAGATGCGACAGTTTACTCAACTGATAGTACACGTAGAGGTCGTCGCGTTCGGCAGAAGGCGGCGGCTGCCCCTCGCGCAAAAAGCAGTCTTCGGGCAACAGGCGGCGATTGTTCAGAATCTCTTGCGCTCTTCCGTCCGCAGCAGGCAAATGACCGACGTAATAGTGCAACCAGCCGATATTCACCTGCGCGTCCAACTCCAGCCGCGCCAGTTTGGTCTCCTGCGCTAACTTGACCGCCTCATTGTAATAGTACAGCGCGTCACGCTGACGGCGACGGATTTGCTCGGGGTACTTTTCACGGTCAATAATCTGAATGCGGTCACGCTGGATGCACCCCATTTCGATGTACGCCTCGATTCGGCGCGCGAGTTCGCCGGCGGCGGGACTGTTCGTAAAGAGTTCGATGGATTCTTGCAGGGCGCGTTCGGCTTCTTCAAAAATGTCTTCGGGGCGTGCTGTCACAAGAACTTGTTTCTTGTACGCCTGATACGCCAGTCGCCGCAGCGCTTCGCCCAGTTGATTCAACGCGAGACCCAAGCCGCGCGGGTCATTGGTGCGCCGAAAGTATGCCAGCGCGGTCGTCGCCTCAATCCATGCCACATCGGGACGCATCCAATCGTTATCAATCAGAGCGAGTGTGTTCCACGAAAGAGCAATCGGAATCTCCGCGCCCTGCTCCTTGCGTAACGCTAAACCATCTAGGCACAGCCGTCGGGCGCGTTGACGTCCCATTTCTGATAGGGCGCGCGAGAGGTTGTTGATGGTAGTGGCGCGCTGGGCTTCAAACCCTGCCCCGCGCATATACCACAGCGCCTGGCTGTACACCTCACTGGCTTTGCCAAAGCGTCCCAGTTGAGTATAGCCATAACCAATCCAGTTGAGCCGACATCCAATCAAGCGGCGCAAGCGTGCTTCAGCAGGATGTCCCTTGAAACCTCTCTCATTACGCTCAGGAAAAACAACCTTATCCTGATCGTGATTGAGTAATTCCTGACAATCGTTCACTGCTTGCTCAAGTTGCTTGATGGGCTCTTCGATTTCACAACCCAAGAGTATCTGGGCATAGGCGCGCCAACCCAAACGATCCGCACGCGCAAAAGTGTGTTGCCAACTGTGTTTTTCGGCAGGATTTGGCAGTTTCTCGATTTCTTGCTCCACTGCATCGCAGAACGTGATGGCGCGCTCGTACTGTTTGCGCAGAACGAAACGCGCGATCCAGCGGGCAACCATATCCTGCACTACCGCGCGGCGTAATGCATCAAGCGACGTTTCACCGCGTTCTTGAGCCGCCTGACGGGGAGGAAGTTCAAAGAATTTCGAGGCATACTCGTCAAAAATCACACGCCACATCACGGCTTGGGTAAGCGCATCACCTTCTTCGTCGTTTGCCAGCCAGCGCTCTTCCGCCAAATCGAAATACGCGTCGTTTACGGCATACGGATTGTGCAGCAAAAGATAGTGGAGCCATTCCAGTTCCCAATCGCGGATCGTTTCCACAATCGCAACTCGCTCGTTCTGTTCTTCCTGCGAAATATTGCGGAAGCGGACCGAGAGCGCATTGGCAGGTGAATTGAAATGTAGCCGCTGCTCGTCGTCGGCTTGAAATTCCTTACGCTTGTCTTCCCATTCTTCTTGCTGCCATGCCGCCCAGTCGCGCAATTTGGCGTAAAGGGCCCGACGCGCCAAGTGTTCGTCTTGGCGGTTTTGGTCGGCGCGCGCTATATGCTCGGCATAGATGCGGTAGATTTCGTCTTGCAAGCCCAGGCGGTTTCTGGCGCGCGGCTTGGCAAGCGAAAGCCAGCGCATACTCTTGAGCGCGTTTTCAATTTCCTCAAGGCGTTCCTTGCGTGGTTTCCAATCTCCAGGCTGGGTATTCGGTGGAGCATCAAAGATAAAATGGAGCTGCTCGGCATCCAGCCCCAAGGGCGCGCGCACCAGCACCCTGAGAATCTGCGAACGCAGATCAGTCGGTTGTCCAAACAGGAGGGTGATGAACTCGTCCTCAATCTCAAAACGCGCCTGATCGCGCTCTTCTGGCGTATTGACACGCCGGCGTGCTTCTTCCAGCGAATCGTCGAGCCGGGCGGGAATCGTACGTCCCTCAACGATAAGGTCGGCGTAGAGAGAGAGACGCACGGGTTGACCGCCGGTGTACAGCCACAACACCTCCAGCCGCTGAGCATCGTTGACCAGCACTTGAAATGTGCGCGCAATGTTCTCCGCTTGCACCGATTCGCTTTTGCGCGCTTGCCAGTCTTGCGCCAGAATCGTAAAGTATTGCCGCGTCTCGTCAAGATCGAAATCTTTTAGGTCAATCCGCACAACCTCGCACGGTTTCTGCAACGCTTTGGCTCGTTTGATTGCCTTTTCAATCACCTCAAAGAATTGCTTACCTTCTCCGCCGCGACCGGAAATAAGCAAGGTAGTGTTGGGTAATTCGGCATTGGCGATGCGTTCGGCAAGCCAGTTTTGCGTGGTGAAGGTAAGGTCGGCAGAAGTGATGAGTCCTTTGTCCCAAAGCCACTGAGAGGTAGCCACCACGCGTCGCTCCGCCGTATGGGAGGTAACCACCGCGAGTCGCTCTGCCGTATCAAGCGTCAGGACAATTCGCTTTGCTTGCGCGTTCGCCTTGTAATCCTCCAAAAATCTGGCTTCGGCTTCTCTGGTCGCTTGTTGGACGGTGGCGTAATCGGCTTGTTGGGCGCGCAGACGACGTTGCCGCGAATCCTCGCCATCGTAGCGCGTAAAATCCAACTCGGCATCGCGCAGTGCCTCGCGCACCTGCCGCATAAAATAGCCGCGCGTGTGCAGGCGAATGTCGTCCAGGTCAATGAGATCGGCAACAACGACATCGTCGCGTTGCCAGTCCCACTCCGCACGATGCGCTTGTGGAATCTCGCCAAATTCTGTGCGCATCTTGCGGTTGCCCGCACGCCAGAGCACCTCTTCCACCAGACGCGACTTGCCCAAGCCGCCATCGGCGGTGAGGAGGACGATGCGTAGTTCATTGCCAGAGCGATAAATGGCATCCTTGATTTGCTCCAGTTCTCTGGTACGACTGATAATGACCGAAGTCCGCTGTGCGGCAGCGAATAGTTGCTCTGCCATAATCATCCTCCTCGTGCAATCAGGTCGCGCGCGAGTTCGCGCAAGCCATCGGCAAGTTGATAACGCTTGATGGCAGGGTTATAAAGCACTACCCCTTGCTGAAAGAGTTGTTTGATGCGTTCGTCCTGTTCTTTCAAATCCAGTTGCTCCAGCTCAGTCAGTGTCCAATTGTCTGACAATTCCTTCGCGATGCGCTTGAGACAATCGAAGGTTTCCGGCTTTAATGCTCCAAAGCGTGGTGTGTTGCTCGCGTCACGCCGTTCGATGACTGCAACCAAACAGTCGCGCAAATCGTCAGCAGTGAGAAGTTTCGTTACATCGCTGATGCTTGTTCGCGCGAGTGCCTTGTCGAACAAAAAGGCATTGATGTAGGGGTGATTCCATTGATAGTGAGTGAGCGAGCGCTTGAATGAGTCGAGGTTTGCAATCGTGAGGTGAGTAGCGGTGGGATAAAACTTGGCTTGGAATTTCTGGAATTGCTCGTCAACGGAAGGGGGATCGCTAAGACGATAGCGTGATTGTTCACCGTCGTTGCGGCGCAATGTATCATTTCGAAGTCCACGCCATAGCGCGTCCTCATCGCGGTGGGCAATGATCATACGCACACATTGTTTTTCAATAAAGGGCACAAGGATTTGCCATTCTATTTTCGCGGCTTGCTCGGGTGTAACTTCATCTATGCCATCCACAAGGACAATGACAGGATGTGTCAGCGTACACTGTTCACACAGTTCTCGCACGAGTCGCTGAACAAGCGCCGCGATTTCAACCAAGCCACTGCGCTCAATGCGGCTGACCTTGGAGCAAAAGTGCATTGCGACTTGTTGTTGGACTTGTTCCAGCCAGTCCAGAATCACTTTCTCGTTCAGGGGGGTAGCGGAGGTGCTACCATTCACCAGGCGTGGAACGTCGCAGAAAATCACAAGCCGCTCAGGCGGCGCGGTCGGATGAGCGCGTCGTTCTAATCGTTCCTGAACGGCTTGAAGAATCCATGTTTTGCCGGCACCGGGCGGAGCGACCAGCGATTTCACTTGTTTGGGAACAGAAGAAGCATTTGCCCAGTTTAGCAGGTGGCTAAGATCGCGTTTGCGTTCAACAAAGAGATCTGAAGCGTACTCTTCCCATACAGACATACGCCCTCCTTCAGAGCGACGTTTGGCGAGACTGGACAGTCTGCGCCGCGTCGCTCGTGGAGTGCGTTTATGATGCAGCTTGCGGCTGCGGCGGCTCAAACGCCCAGTCTTGTCTCATCTTTTCCCAATCGGCACGAGTGAACTTGTCTTCGTCCGGTGCGCGCGCAATGTGCGCGTCAATCAGTGCGCTGATGATTTGCAACATGCGGCGCGGCGAACCGTTGGCGGATTCAAGAATCAATGCATCGAGTTTGCCCTCTAGCCCCGCACCCTCTAGAGCATCAAAACCGACCTTGCGTGAGCCGGCAGCACGAAAGCGCTCTTTCAAAAGTTCACGCAGCGCATCTTTATCCCAGATGATTCTATCTCTAATATATTTTAAATGCAAGTTCGCCAGATAATCTTGCACACGATTTTGTAACTCGGCGGGCAGGAAAAATTTAAAGAAAATTTCTTGCTCGCTCCAGTGAGCGAGAGACTGCAACAAAGGTTCTACGAGTGCCAGCATCCATTCAACCGTCCGCTGGCGCGTATCTACGCCATCCACCAACACAAGTGCTCGCGTGAAACCCCACTGTCTGGCAATATCCCAACCGGTATGAACTAATTCGATTCCATCGGGTGGCGGAGGACAAGGAACCTCGGGCTTGGCATCTTGGAGCAAATCAAGTAATCGAGTTGAAGAGGGAACATAGCGCACGGCGGGTCGGTTGACCAGACTCCAGTATGCCCCCAAGCCCGCCGGCGAATCGGGACGCGGATTGTCCAAAATTCGATTGACGACGCGCTGCAGGTGGCAATGGCTGAGGTTCATTATTTGACGCAGGGTAGTGGCTGGGGGAGTGGCTTGTGAGGAATCGAATTGCTCGACCAGTTGGATGAACAAATCAATCGCCAACGTACGCGCCAGGCGTCCCCAATGCTGTTCCGGCGAAAGGGGCTGGGGAAGATCTTCGCCGAGGTTGTACGTTACAACGAGCGTGTGATCGAGGCGCGTACGGCAATCGGATTCGAGCGTTAAGCGCAAAGTCGTTTTGCCACTGCCGGGATCGCCGTAGATAAAAGCGTGGTTGGAGGCGCGTAGCCATTGGAGAATGTCTTGGTCTTGAGGGAGAGTCGCTAATGAGGGAGAAGTAAAATAAGAATAGAAACGTGGCGGAATCTCTTCGATTTTGAGTTCCTGTTCCGCCACGGGGGTTGCAAAAGGATCGTGCGCGAGTCCAATAGATTCGAGGAAGCGCAGGCGCGGGTTGGGTCTTCGGGCAGCGGCAACGTCATCAGCATTCATTCTACATCCTTTCCTCCTCACAGTCGCTTCAAGCCACTCCTATCTCTATCACATCTACCTTACTCCGACAACCGTTTAAACTTGCACCAGACTGACATTTTGCTTACACAGACGGCTCATTTGCCAAATTTTCGAGCCAGTATCCCTCATCCCGCCGATTTTTGAGATAAATCGGTGTAGAAGGATTTGGTTCGATGGCCTGACGCACGCGCCGCGCGAGGGTGTGGACGTTCCCCAACGAGCCAACTACTCGCGACAGTTCATCTGACGGCACAGGTGATCCTTTGTGCTGGACGAGTGCTTTTAACAATTGAAAGGGTTGTTCATCGAGCGAAATGAATTTAGAGCCCCGCCACACACCGCGATGATGAGGGTCAAGTCGTAGTGGCATAAACCGCGCGTAAAACGCGCGTTTGATTTCGTCTTCCGTCTGGTGGTGCAGCGGCACACTCGCTTGAGATGCCAAATCGAGCAAGAGTTCTGCCAATGCAATCCAGCCGCGAGGCGTTGGTGTTCCATATTCCGTTTCGATCATTGCTTCAAGGCGTTGAAGCAAATCGGGATTGACCACCTGCTCCAAAGACTGCATTTGTTGATCGGTTGCCACGGCGATATGACGATCTGCCAGCACACGCACCTGCTCGTGTGTCCAACTCAATCGGATCACGTTCGCCCGCCCGCGCGCCCGCCGAACAAGATCGGCTTGTTCAAGTACCGCTGGTGTTACCGCCGTAGCAACCGCCAGTCCATCGTGATGCATCAGCTCAAGCCAGTCGAATAGATTCTCCAGCTCCTTCAATAGTTCTAGCGTCAGATTTTGGGTATCAATCAAAACCAAAACTTGAGTGTATCCCCATTGACGAACCAAAGCGATCAAATCTTCGATCTGCCCTTGCACATCGAGAAATTCGGTTTCGGTAGGATACAAGTCTTCATATGGAACAATCACGCGCGTATCGTCGTCTCTCCCGCCCAGGGATTGAATCCAACGAACATAGGTGCGTGGTCCACCGAACTTGTCCATCAGCCAGCGCAAGAATTCGCGTTGAAAGTGTGGCAGGGCACTGACGCGCTCTAACGTAATCTCTGGCATACGTCGGAGGGTCAATCCTGCCAGTGCCATCATCTGGCTCAGGTGATTGCCGCCTTTTTTCAGGACGTGTCGGCCGTGGGGCCAGTACTCGGGTGAGTAGCGCAGGACGAGTGCGCCCGCGCGCCGGTGCCGTTCGAGCGCGTCCAGCGCGATGGATTTGCCGCACCCTGGACCGCCCACGATGATGCACCAGTGCGGTTGGCTTTGGATAACTGCATCGGTTGCACTCGGCACATAGCACTCGCGCCACCAGTGTTCGTTTTCTTCCAACGAACGCGCCTGAGGCGGTTGAAAGACCCAACGTGCTACAGTCAGGGACATTCCAAACCTTCTAATTTTCGAATACCGTCTCGTCCAAGACGCCATTTGCAGCACTCGCCAGCATTCGATTCCACAGGCGGATAAAACAGCGCGGGTTGTTTTTCGCGCTTGCGATCATCCGGTTCCAGAGATGCTCATCAACGACCTCTGGTCGCACAACACGACTCTGGCGTGCTGCCATGATACTTTTAAAGCGATGCTCGAGCATCTGGGTTAGCAAAGAAACATCCCACTCTAATTTTGGGAAACCAAGCCAAGGAGAATCCTTTCCAGCTAACCTTGTATCCAGCATGCGATCTGGAACAAAAATTGTGGCGACAATGTCCCTCATCTTCCACTCTGCGATGCGTGGCAACACCACTAGATTGCTCCATTCGGCACAATGCTCACCACTCGCGTCAATGACCACGCGGATAGGTAACTGAAAACTCAGCGAACGCGCACACTGCGCCAGCGCGCCATACCATTCGTAATGCGAGGGATGTTCGCGCGCGGGAAGCGAGACAATGGTTTCGCGGAAGAGACGTAACTGCGAACGCACAATGCTCTCTCTTCTTTTTCTATCCTGCTCATTTTGGGCTTGCTTGACGAACTCCATCTCTTGAGCCGCCGCGGTATCCAGTTTCGCCAGCACAATCTGATCGCCTAGCAGGTCAACACACACGCGCGCTAATAACTCGCGGCTATCTTGTCCCAATCTACGCAGGAAGGTTGGATGCCAGCAAACAAAATCGAGAATCTTTTTAGCCAGTGCGCGTTGAATCTCGCGCTCCTCAGGCAAACCGGGGAGATAGCAGGCAAGCGTCTCAGAACCGTGCAAATATTCCCCCAGCGCTAACGCCATGGCTGTTTTGCCCGTACCGGCTTCACCCGCGATGATTTCTGATTTGTTGGATGTCGCAAGCCGCTGATAAAGTGGATGCTCGTCCCAGAAGGCACTAACTTTCTGCGAAAACAAAAGAGTGACATCATCCTCGGCGTATTCGTAAGGATACAGATTCGTGCCTAGACGATCTTGCCACGGCTTGTTCAGTGCAATCAAGTTCCAATTTGGTTCTGCCGGGCGGCAGGGCCAGTGCCTGGCTTGCTCAGGCAAATCTATCGCGCTCTTGACGAGCGTTTGCATGTCAGGAGACAACTTGTCCATCGGCAACTGACGGAATGCATTTGATACCTCTTTATCATTGCCTCGTCCATTCTCGCGCGCAAAAATGAGCGCGCCAGCCGCCGCATCTAACCAATCTGATGGCACGGTCTTGAAATCGAGCTCGGCAAGGTTGCCCTTCGACCAATCTATCAAACGACGCATCCAGGCAAGATCGCCAAGGGCAAGGTATTGTGCCAATCCCTGTTTTTCAAGCTCATCAAGTAGCTCCTGGGCGAGAGAGGCATTTTGTTGTTGCATCAAGTTGCGAAATCTATCGCGCTCTTGCTTTGCTTGCTCACGTTTCTCGGCTTCTCTTTTCTCTTCTGCCTCTCTTCGCTTTTCAAACTGCGTAAAGACTAACCCCGCCGCCGAGAGCAAAGCCGTGACAATCCAGTTGAGTGAATTACCGACCAAACCGCGCAGAGCCGCGCGCAGCGTCCCTTCGACTTGCACGGACAACGTCTCGGTCGCGGGGCTGGAACTGTCTGTTACGATAAGCGTAACCGCGCGTGTCTGTTCCAATCCACCAACCAGACGCGCGTTCGCAATCGGCAAGGTTTGCGTCTGCACACGCGACGCCAGCGGCTGGAACGTGAGCACCGGTGCGTCATCGCGGTAGGTTTGGGGTGGAATGGCAAGAAGGAGCGCGCGGTCAAGTTGCACGGTTACGGTGAGCGGTTGGGTGATAGGTTGGTGCAGAGCAAAGGAAAACAGAGCTGGCTTGTCGTCAATCAACACGATTGCCGGATAATCCACCGAGAGTGTTTTTCCATCAGCCAGCGTCATCGTCTCAGAGCGACGCGCCAGGTCTTGCGCTTGCCATTCAATCGAGAGGGGCAGTGACACCAAACCGAGTAGCACAAACACAAAGAGAACGATCAGGAGGACACTTTCCACAATCGTCCAGCGTGCGTTCCAGGCGCGCGTGCGGAAGGATGCGATTCTGTTCTTGAGACGCGTTGCAAGACTCATAGCGCGATTTTCCTTGCTCGCAGGGCTGGGGAGTATTATGCGTCTATCATCGCAGGGGCAGCCGCTTACGCACAATCTCTGATGCAATTATAAACGTAAAGATTCAAGTTGACAATAGATTATCGTCTCACAACGTCCTTGTCACTTTCGTCAACCCGCGCGGATGGTCGGGGTCGTAGCCCTTGGCGACGGTCAGGTGGTACGCCAGCAGTTGCCCCGGCACCACCGCCACGAGCGGCGACAACCACTCGGCAAGTGACACCGGCAGCGCAAGCGGCGCGCGACTGAGCGCAAGGGCATTGGGGTCATCGGAAATCATCACCAAGTCTGCGCCGCGTTGTTTGAGTTGCTGTGCCACCGCCAGCAAATCGTCTGCCACGCGCCCGCGCGGCGCAACGATGAGCACCGGATAGCCACCTTGAATGACCGCAATCGGTCCGTGCATAAAATCCGCCGACGAAAACGGCTCGGCGGTGACATACGCCAACTCTTTGAGTTTTAGCGCGATCTCGAACGCCGTGGCATAATTGTAGCCGCGCCCAATCACCAGCATGGTCGTAGCGATTGCCCAGCGCGCCGCCGCGTACTCTGCGGCATCGTTCAGCGCGAGAGTGCGCGCAATCGCATCAGGCACTGCCTCAAGTTCCGCGCGACGCGCGCGATCATCCGCGAGCGCAGCCGAAAAGAGCGCGAGCGCGCCGAGTTGCGTCGTGTACGTTTTTGTCGCGGCAATCGTTTTTTCTTCGCCCGCGTGTTGCAGGATGACGTAATCTGCCGCGCGCGCCAGCGGCGAATCGGCAAAGTTGGTGATGGCAAGCGTCGGCGCGTTTTGTCGGCGCGCTTCTTCCACCACCGCCACAATGTCCGGCGATTCGCCGGATTGCGAGATGCCGATGACGAGTGCGTCCGCAAGGCGCGGCGGGGTTTGGTACACCGTGTAGAGCGATGGCGTCGCCAGCGCGACCGGCAACCGATTGAACGACGCAAAGACGTACTTGGCGTACGTCGCTGCGTTGTCCGAGGTGCCGCGCGCGGCGATGACCACATAGCGTACCGCCGCACGACGAATCGCCTCCGCGATGCGCGCCACATTCGCCGCTTCTGCATCGAGAAAACGCGCGAGCGCGGCGGGTTGTTCCGAAATCTCGGTGAACAGTTGGGATGAGTTAGTCAAAGGTTCACACCTCAGGTGCAGGAGGCAGGTGGCGGGTGGCAGGTAATATGACTGCCTACTGCCTACTGCCTCCTGCCTCCTGCTCACTGCCTACTGAATTACTCCTTCTGCTTCGCCTCCAGCAGCACCACCTGCGTTTCTTCTGGCAACGAGTCTTTGGTCACTTTGAGACTGGAAATCGGTTGTGGGGGTTTGATGCCCATCTCCTTGAAAAATCGCGTGGGGGCATCGAGTTTGAAGGCTAAATCGGGATGGGCAAAGTGCATTGGAATCACGATTTGCGGTTCGAGCAGCGCCACAATCTCTGCGGCTTCGCCCGCGCCAATCGTCGAGACGCCGCCGACCGGGACGAGCAGAACGTTCACGTTGCCGAACGCTTCGACTTGTGCTTGTGTGGGCACGTGTCCCAGGTCGCCCAGATGGCAAATCGTCAAATCATCCACATCGAAGACATAGACCGTGTTTCTGCCGCGTTCTTTGCCACCTTTTTTATCGTGCGCGGTAGCAATGCCGGTGATGAAAATATTTTTGATTTCGTATTCGCCCGGTCCACGAATCACCTTCGGTTCACCTTTGACGCCTTTTTCAAAATTGTGCCCCGGATGATCGTGGCTCAGCGTCACAATATCGCCGCGCGGACGCGCGAAACTCAAGCCGATTTCTTTCGAGTACGGATCGGTGATGACCGTACCCTCTTTGCCACGCAAACGAAAACACGCGTGACCAAACCAATCAATTTCCATTGTGACCTCCAGAGATGACGAATGACGAAAGACGAAGGACGAAAGACGAAGGACGAAGGACGAAGGACTATTTGACAAAGTCCACGATAGCAACCCAGCACGTACGCGGATGATCGGGCGGGTAATTGTTGGTCTGAATATGAAAGTTGGGATTCGAGAGTGGCGCGCCGGTGCCGTCAACGATCCATACGTACCAGGTGGCCGGCGGATCGAACGCGCCAATCGCTTTGAGGATGAATGCATAGCCCGCGCTGCCATCGGGTTGGCGGCGCGTGAATTGTTCTTCGATGACGGTCGCCACATCGGGACTGGTGGCGATGCGCACGCGCACGCCCTCTTGCGGTTGACCGCCGCTACTCACCGTGCCTTTGATTTGCGTGCTGCCCGAGTGCGTGCAACTCCACACGGGACGATACGGGTAGGTGATTATCGGTATGGTGGGAGATGCGGTGGGTAAAGTTGTCGGTGAAGGTGAGCGCGTGGGAGTGGGCGGGCGCGGCGTCGCGCTGGGGGTGAGTGTCGGCAGAGTTGTAGCCGTGGGCGGTGGCAAAGTCGGCGCGACAACAACGCGCGTGGCAGTCGGCGCCAGCGTTGGTGTGGCGGACGGTGTGGGAGCACCTGTCACTGTGGGTGTCCACGTGGGAGGCAGCATCGGTAACACAGCCAGCAAGGTCGCGGTCGGCAAAGGTGGTTTGAAGGGATTGAACGCGACCCGCGGGTTGATGAAGATGATGGCGTAGAACAAAATCACCAGACCCGTGAGTGTCCAGACGACCAGAGTAGCAATGTGGTATTTTTCTTCGGGATCAGTTTGCAGCGACATAGGGCGTCGTTATCTAGCGTCGTGCAAAATGAATCTCGGCGCGCCAGCACGCGTTCGGATCGTCGGGATTGCGAATCGCATTGGTCTCCACGCGTCCCGCATTGGGATCGGAAAGTGGTTTGCCGCTGGGATCCGTCACCCACACATACCACACTCCAGGACGTGGTCCCTGTGCTGAGATGACAAAGGTGTAATGCCCCGGACTGCGTCCCGTGCCGGTGACGCGCGTGTCAATGACGTTACTGCCCGGGGCAGTGCCCAGACTGATCCGCACGCCACTTTCTTCGCCCTGAGGGTTTGTCACATAGCCTTCGATAAAGGTACCGCCGGAATGTTCGCATCTGCCACGGATGACAGAATAGGGATAAGGCGGAACAGGTGTCGGGCGCGGCGTGTTGGTCCACGGCGGACGCGTGCGCGTGGCGGTCCGCGTGGGAGTATGCGTCCACGGCGGTGTGGGTGTATCGGTCGGTGTGGGCGTTTCGGTCGGTGTAGGTGTGTACGTGCTGGTCGGTGTAGCGGTAGCGGTAGGTGTGTACGTTGGCGGAAAAGTCGGCAAGGGCGTAAACGTGGGTGCGGGTGGTTTGAATGGATTGATGGCTACACGCGGATTCGCAAAGATCAACACCTGGCCCATACAAACAATCACAATCAACACGACCACCGCCAGAGTAGCAATCTGAAAGAGTTCTTCTTGTGGTTCTTGCATGGTCAGGCACTCCTGAACAGACGACTGCCGACGAACGCGGCGTTGCCTTGCTGTTTTCTTACGACGCCGCGCAATCGCCGACCGTCACTCATTTCTTCGACTGAACACACGCTACCTGGGTAGTGCTTGTTCGCCCCGACCGTACAACTCGTCGGGCAACCAGATCAAGAGCCGCTGATTGTTCCGCGTGATGGCGGTCAGACGTAAGGCAGGGTACCCGGCATTGATCAAATCCTGCGTGACCGCGTCAATTTTTTCGATGACTGCTTGTTCGGACTGGGTGACATACCAGCCCCAGCGAACGATGAACAATTCGGACAACAACACATCCAGTTGCGCTGGCGCGCGTTCCAAACCGGGGAGTTGCGCGGCTTGAGCATACGCCAGTTGCAAGTATGCTTCCCACGCCGCGCTCAATGCCTGGGCAATCGTGCTGCGCTCCTTTTCCCATTCGGGCACGAGGGAAACACCGAACGCACCGCGCGCCAGACGATACTTGAGTGCAAGCCACGTAATCTGTTCGCGCTGCCAGGCGAGGCGCGCCCTGTCTGACAAGCGCGTTATCGGCTGGTCATAGTACGCCTGACGCGCGCGATCCTCTTCCAGCAAAGCGTCGCGCAATGCGTGCATCGCATCGGCATCCCACTCGTGCGCGCGTCGCGGCGCACGCGCGAGGACCTCCTCGTGCAAACGCTGTGCGGCTGCCAGGCGTTGCAAGCGCGCCGCCTCCACCTGTGAGTCTTGTGGCAATATATCACTTGCCGGCACAAAGGGCACGCGTGTTCGCGTGATGGGTATGGCTGTCGAAAGCGCAGCCTCGGCGGCTTGCGCGCGCGCTTGACTTGCCAGTGTCGGCGCGTTGAGCATGGCATACGCGCCAGCGATTTGTTCCAGTCGCCGCGCGCGTTGTTCGCGTTGGAGGGTAGGTGAATATTCCGCCAGCCGATACGCCTGATCGGTGACCCAGCGCGCGGTGGTGAGGGCACCCACGTTACGCAAACCGGCGCTGGCTTGCACATAAGCATCGAGTCGCGTGGCGTCCGATAGCATCGGGCTGAGTGTGGCGAATTGCGCCGCCAGATAGTACGCCTGTGCCGCCGGACGCGTCTTCTGCGCAGCGGTGTAGCGTGCGCCCAGTTGGAGCAGCGCGCCCAGTCGCCGGGCATCGTCCAGAAACGGCTCGTAAGCGATCAGCGCGAACGCGTTATCCAGATGCGCGTGATCGAACGCGGCATCGAGTGCCTGCTCGGCACGCGCGCCCGTCAATGGCAACAAGACCGTCTCGGCGGCGAGCGCGCGCGCGTCCACCCACTCTAACGGCGCACGCCAGACGAGTGTATCGTAGCGCTGGCTCTGCTGCAAAACCACGCCGCCGCCCACCAGCGCGCTGCCAAGCGTCAGCAGCAGACAACCTGCGATGACGAGAACGAGTGCAACAAGTCGTTTCACGGCTGCACGAAACGTTCGATTTTCGCCGAGTCGCGTACGACTTTGAGCCATTCAAAAAAGGCGCGCTGGCGTTTATCTTGCACCAGTTCAGGCGGCAACGGGCGCGCTTTATCTCTTGCCATCACTTGAACGATGTGGTAACCAAAGTTCGTGGTAATGACCTCGCTGACCTGACCGACGGGCAGATCAAAGAGCACCGCATCGAGACGCGGATCAAGCACCCCGCGCGGCGTCCACCCCATATCGCCTCCCTGGGCTTTGCTGGTTTCGTCGAGTGAGTGTTGTCTGGCAAGGGCAGCAAAATCTTCCCCGCGCCGCGCCCGATCGCGCAGCGCTTGAGCCGTGGCGGGTGTGGCAACAAGAATCTGACGCCAGTGTACCTGTTCCTCCGTCGTGGGCAACACCGCGGTAACGCGCTCGAACATCATCTCGCTGACCAGACTCGCACGCATCTGCGTACACAGATCACCCAGCGTCATCTGGTGTCTGGTCAAGTACTCGTTCAATTTTTCGACACTGCCAGCATCTTGAATCATCTCGGCAATACGCGCGTTGACATCATCATCGGTCACGCGCATAGCCTGGTAATCGGCTTGTTGAGCAATGATGGTATCGTTAATCAGTTGTTCCAGTATCTGGAGTTTCAGGTTCTTGAGTGTTTCCTGACCGGAAGCCGATTTTGGATCGAGTCCGTTTTGAATCATCGCCGCCTGAGCTTGCGCAGCAAGCCGATTGAACAAATCGAGCGGAATGCCTTGACCGTTCACGCGCGCGGCGAGGGGCGCATTTGCCGGCAACGGTGTCACCGGTGGACACGTGAGCGCGCTCTGGACTGGTGTGCCTTTGGTCGGGGTGGGGAACATCGGACCTGCCGCCGGCGTCTGAGTAGTAGAAGGCACGGTGGGCGCAACGGGCACAGTGGCTGGCACAGGTGACGGCACCACAGTAAGCGCTGGCGCGAGCGGTGCTGACGCAGGCGAACTGCATGCCATCACTATCAAACCCAGGGCAACGAGTCCCATCATCAAATTCACACGGCGATTCACGTGTCCTCCTTGTGTCAGTATTCGGTGTTCAGACGAGCACATTATACCGCATCGGAGAAGAATTGCAAGCATTGCCGCGCGCGCGCTTCTGTGCTATACTTGAGACGATGGTGGCACCCAATTATTTCATTCCCAATCGCGACCCGCGCGCGCTGTATCCGCTGGGCGATTTTCTGCACGCCCCGCCGCAGAGTGTCGCCCGTGCCTACATCGAAGCGCTAACGGCGCCGGGCGATGTGGTGATTGACCCGTTCGGTACGACGCCGAACATCGCGCGCGCCGCGCTGGACTTGAACCGCCGTGCCATCGTCATTCACAGCAATCCCTTGTGGGCATGGCTGGCGCGCACACTGGCGACTTTGCCCGCGCCAGCGGAAATCACCGCGACGCTGGCACGGTTGGGCGATCTGCCCAGAGATGGTATGTCGCTCCGCGCACACATCCAGCAACTCTATACGACCCCGTGCGCGCAGTGCCATCAACCGACACCCGCCGATTATTTCGTCCGTACGCGCGAAGGCGGTTTGCTGGCGCGGCATTACACGTGCGTCCAGTGTCACACCACGCGCGATGATCCCGCCACCGAGGAGGATCTGCGCTCGGCGGAACGTATTCCGTCGCGGGGGATGCACTATCACTTTGCTTTTGCGCGCGTCGTTCCCGAAGGGGGCTGGTATGCCGAACGCATCCGCAAAATGCTCGATGTGTACACGCCGCGCAACTTGTACGCACTCGCCACCATCACACAAAAGATTCAGGCGCGCGCTACGCCACGCGAACGGTCTCTGCTCTGGCTGCTGGTGTTGCATCTGCTCGAACGCGGTACCGCGTTTTACACCAGCCCCACCGCCGAACCGCATCTGACGCGCACCGCCACCTTCATCGAGTTCAATCTGTGGAACGAGTTAGAGCGCGCCGCGCGCGCGCTTGCGGCAGACGCATCTGCGGCGCTGCCACTAGCCGACTCACCCCGCGACGTGATCAACGCGGTCGCGCCGGTGTACATCGGGCAGGGGAATACACAGGCGCTCGCGCGCGATCTGTCGCGCGGAGCCGCCACGCTTGTCCTCACCGCACCGCCGGTGCGTCGTATGAGCTGGTATGCGTTGACGTATCTGTGGGGCGCCTGGATTCTGGGACGTGCGACGATGGCAGGCTGGGCGCAAGGTCTTGACACACGTAAAGACGCCGCGTGGGAGTGGCGTTGGTACACCGACGCGCTGGAGAGCGCGTTGAAACCTCTCACAACTTGTCTGCGTCCCGAAGCCCACGTGGTCTTTGTGTTCACGGAATCGTGGCATGCCGTCATCGAAGCACTTGTACTTGCCGCCGCGCGCGCCCGCCTGCGTCTCCAGACCTTTGCCTTTCAGCCGCGTCTGGGCGATCTACCGCGTGGCGAGTTCGACGATTTGCGCGGCGAGTATCGCATCGTATGGACCCGCGAGTCGCACGAACGTCACCCGACGAGTTCGGCGGAACAGTTGGAGCAACAGATGCGCGCAGTAGCCTTCGCGGCTGCCAGCGATCTACTGGCGCGACGCGGCGAAGCCGTAGCGTTCTCGTGGGTGCATCACGCCGCGCTGACGCGTCTGGCGCGCGAAGGCTGGCTGGCAAATGCGTTCGCCGTACCGACCACTATCGCGCCGCAACAACTGGTGCGCCGCGCGCTGTTGGCCGGCTTGCAAGATGGTTATGCCCACGACTTTGACCACTATGCTACGCCCGAGTGCTTTCTCTGGTTTCGGCGCTCCAACACGCTGGCTCCGCCATTGATCGAACGTGTGGAAGAGGCTGTGTGCGCGTTGCTAGCGCGTGGAGTACATTCGCGCGATGAATTGTGTGACACGATCTACCGTCAATTTCCCGGCGATTTGACCCCCGAAGTCGGTCTCGTCGAGTTGTGCGCCGACGCGTACGCTCAACCGCTGACGGACGCGGATCGCGCGCGCGCGGTGGATGCGCTGACACGGTTAGGCGAACGCCTGGGCTATACAACGATTTTAGATTTCAGATTTCAGATTTCCGATTGGTCATCATCGGCAATCGAAAATCAGAAATCGAAAATCGAAAATTTCGCTGTGGTGTGGCAGGCGAACGGTGAGGTGGTGCACGCGTTTGTGTGGCGCACGCGCGCGGCGTTCGCCGATCTCGCGCAGATTCACATCGCGCCGACGCGCGGCTATTTGATTGTGCCAGAGGCATGGGTGGCATTGTTGCGCGAAAAAACGCGCCGCGTGCCCCATCTGACCGACGCGTTCTATGACGCCGGGTGGACCTTTGTGCGCGTCGCGGCAGTGACACAGTTACTCGCGCGGGACTCGCTCGAACGTGACGATGTGATCACTCTGGCGGGATTAGAGCCGCTCATCCTGCAACATCGCGCGCAGTTAGAACTGTTCCAATAGTTGGGTAGTCGAGTAGTTGAGTAGTCGGGTAGTCGGGTAGTCGAGTAGTCGGGTAGTCGAGTAGTCGGGTAGTCGGGTAGTCGAGTAGTCGAACAGTGTGACTATACGACTATGTGACTACGCGACTATGCGACTAACCAAGGAGATGCGTATGCGCACAATCCGTTCCCTCGCGCGCATGCTGTGGCAACACCGCATTGCCACGTTGCTCGCGCTCGTGTCCCTTCTCGTGGTCGCGCTCTTCGCCGCGACGTACTACATCGCCAACATTCCCCACTTTGCGCTCGATCGGCAACAAACGCTGGTGCTGGGTCCCACGCAATTCGCGCCAGAAAATCCCAGCGCGCTGCGCGTCGTTGTGCGCGAGAGCGAAAGCGGGCAACCGATTCCCAACGCGAACGTCACCGTGCGAATGGTCGCAAAACGCGATGGCACCACACAAACACTCTACACCGGCAAAACCGATGCGCGCGGCACCGCGCCGGTCGCGTTCGTCCTCCCCCCAACCACCGCGCGCGAGCAAACGCTCATCGTCGAAACGCAATCCGTCGCGGGCGCGGATCGCATCGAACGCGCGGTGACGGTCGCGCGCAGTTACAAAGTGCTCGTCACCACCGACAAGCCCATCTATCAGCCGGGGCAGGTGATTCACCTGCGCGCGCTCGCGCTCGGCGCGCTGGACCGCGTCCCGGCGAAAAATCAGGACATTGAGTTTCTCATCGAAGACCCCAAGGGGAACAAGATTTATCGCAAGACGCTCAAAGCGTCCGAGTACGGCATCGTCAGCGCGGACTTTCAACTTGCCGAAACGGTGATTTCGGGTGATTACAAAATCACCGCATCGCTCGGTGACACCAAATCGGAAAAGACGGTGAACGTCAAGCCGTACGTCCTGCCCAAGTTCAAAGTGACAGTGGACACGGAACGCAGTTACTATTTGCCCGGCGAAAAAGTCAGCGGCAAAATCCGCGCCGAGTACTTTTTCGGCAAGCCGGTCGCGCGGAGCGATGTGACCATCAAAGGCATCGTGTACGACGTGGCGCGCGCGGAGACGATTCACCTCAGCGGCAAGACCGATGATAACGGCGTCTATACCTTTTCGTTTGTACTGCCTAACTATTTTGCCGCGACCGGGCTAACCAGAGACCGCGCCGATTTTGGTCTGGAAGTTTCGGTGACCGATCAAGCGAATCACACCGAGCAAACCTCGCGCGTGCTGCCGATTGCCCAGAGTGCGATCATCATTGACGCGGTGCCAGAAAGCGGACGACTCGTCGCGGGCGTCGAAAACATCGTGTACGTCTTGACTTCGCTGCCCGACGGAGCGCCGCTCGAAACGTCGCTCACGATTTCGGTGGCGGGGACGCAACAGCAAACACGCACCGGCAAGTACGGCCTCGCCGAAATCAAACTGACGCCGCAACGTGGCGCCACCGCGTTGACGATCAGCGCGAGCGACGCGCAAGGGCGCCGCGCCACGCGCACGGTGCAACTGCAATCCGAAACGACCGCGACACAGATTTTGCTGCGTCCCGACCGCGCGATGTATCGCGTGGGCGAGACGATGAAACTCGATGTACTGACGACGAACAGCACCGGCACCGTCTATCTCGACCTCATCAAAGAACGCCAGACGCTCTCGACGCGCGCAGAAGACGCGGCCGGTGGTCGCGCGACGATCAGCGTGGATGTGACGCCGGAGATGATCGGCACGTTGCAACTGCACGCGTACCACATCGAACGCGACGGGACCATCACGCGCGACGCGCGCGTGGTGGTCGTCGAACAGCCGAGCGAGTTGAGCATTGCGATTCTGCCCGACCGTGATGTGTATCGCCCCGGCGATGTGTCCAGAATCACGTTCAGCGTCACGGACGCGCAGGGCAAGGGCGTGCAGAGCGCGCTCGGCGTTGCCGGCGTGGACGAAGCAGTGTTCGCGCTCGCGGAACACGACCCGGGATTTGCGAAACTGTATTTCCTCTTGCAAAAAGAATTGCTCGAACCCAGGTATCAAGTCAAAGGGTTTACGCTGCCCGAAGTGGTGATGGCTCAACCGCAAGCCAGGTCGCCCGAAGTGCGCGCCGCGCAAACCCAAGCCGCCAGCGCGGCGTGGGCGCTCGCCACGCCGTTCGATTTTGTGTTGCGCGCGAATTCGCAACCGGAAAAACGCGCGGCAGCAAGCAAAGCGCAAGCCGAAGGATTCAACACGCTGGCCGCGTGGCTCGCGTTCCTCCTTTCCCTTGTTCCGTTGTTACTCGCTGGGTTTGTTGTGGCGAGTCTGGCGGCAAAAAAGGTGCTGGGCAAATCACTCGCGATGTGGCTTGCCGCCACACTTGGTTACTGCATCGCGTCGCCGTTCTTCATCGGCGTCATTGCTATCGTTGGCGGATTGCTGATTCAGATGAAACTCGGCGTGATTGTCGTCGCGCTCGTCGCGCTCGCGCTCTTTGTCGCGTTCGCCATCGTCGCCGCGCACGCCATCATCAAGCGCGATGCGTGGCTGCAAGCCGCGCTCATTTTGCTTGCCGCGTATTTCGTTTTGATGGGCATCTTTGCGTACGTCGGACCCAAGGCGATGGTGCTGAACGAGTGGCTGGCGTTCGCAGTGATTCTGACGTATCTCGGCGCGCTCGCAACAGTGGTGCTGATCGGCATCGGTCTCATCGTGCAAAAAGAGACCGCGCCCGGCATCGCCGCGCTGCTGCTGGTGTTGATTTTCATCCCCGCGACGATTCTGCTCGCGATGCTGCCGAGTGCGGGCCCCTTCTTGCGGACGATGGGACAGCCGGAGTTGTACATTCCGCCGGGCTGGCTCACCGGTTGCGCACCGACTGGTACACCCGTCCCCGGTCAACAGGGCAACCTCTTTCGCGATTTGGGTGCCGCCGGTAGGTCGGCAGAGATAGCACCGATGGCGACGATGCCGGTGCAAGCCCCTCGACCCACTACCATGCCACCAGCGCCGGGGCAAGCACCTCAAGCTGAACAACCGCGCTTGCGTCACTATTTCCCCGAAACGTTGTACTTTAACCCACAACTCATCACCAACGAAAACGGCACTGCCACACTCGACATCCCGCTGGCGGATTCGATTACGACGTGGCGCCTCGCGGTCACCGCCTCGTCGCAGCGCGGCGAACTGGGCGCGGCGAGCGCGGGCATTCGCGTCTTTCAAGATTTCTTCGTTGACCTCGATTTACCGGTCGCGCTGACGCAGAACGACGAGATTTCGATTCCGGTCGCGGTGTACAACTATCTCACCACGTCGCAAAAAGTGCGTCTGCAAATCGAACGGCAAGCGTGGTTCGAGTTGCAAGACGCGTCGGAAAAAGTGCTGACGATTGCGTCGAACGATATTGACGTGGTGTACTTTCGCATCAAGGCGGTGAACTTTGGCGTGCAAAAACTCAAGGTGACCGCGCTCGGCGAAAAAATGTCGGACGCGATCCAGCGCGAGATTCGCGTCTATCCCGATGGCAAACCCATCGAGAAAACGGTGAGCAACTGGCTCAAGGACGCGACGACACAGGTGCTCGAAATTCCACCGCAGGCGATTCCCGGCGCGTCGCGCGTGGAGGTGCGCGTGTATCCGGGCATCGTCAGTCAAGTCGTCAACGGTCTCGACGGCTTGTTACGAATGCCCTTTGGCTGATTCGAGCAAACGACGTCGGTGACGTTCCCCAATGTGTTGGTGCTCAACTATTTGAAACAAACCAAACAGATCGCGCCCGAAATTCAGATGAAGGCGGAAAACTACATCGCACTCGGCTATCAGCGTTTGCTCACGTTCGAAACCGCAGGTGGAGGGTTCTCGCTCTACGGTCGTCCGCCGGCGAGTGTGATGCTCACCGCCAAAGCGCTCCTCGAATTCGGCGATATGGCAAAAGTGTATCCGGTGGATCCCGCGCTGATCAATCGCACGCGCCAGTGGTTGCTCGCGCAACAAAAACCGGACGGCACGTGGGATGCGGCGTACGCGATGGATCGTCCTGCGAGTGGCGCAACGGATCCCTTGCCGCTCACCGCGTACGTCACGTGGGCGATTCTGGAAAGCGGCTCGAAAGACGAGGCGCGCCTTGCGCGCGCGATCGCGTACATCAAGGAGAACGCCGCGCGCGCCAGCGATGGCTATACGCTCGCGATGGTCGCCAACGCGCTCGTGGCGTACGACGCTAACGATCCTGCCACGCGTGACGCGCTCGCGCGGCTCGACGCGCTCAAGGTCGTGGACGGCGATGGCGCGTACTATCCGACGCGCATCGGTTCGTTCACCGGCGCGTACGGCGTGTACGGCAACATCGAGACGACCGGGCTGGCGGCGTACGCGTTCCTGCGCGCCAAAGCGTATCCCGAATCGGCACAGCGCGCGCTAAACTACCTTGTCCAGAAAAAAGACCCGCACGGCACGTGGGGGTCAACGCAAGCGACGATTCTCGCGCTGCGCGCGCTCATCCAATCGGTCATCGAAGCGGGTGAAGTGGCAGGCGATGCAACGGTGCGCGTGCGCTTGAACGATCGCGATGCCAGGTCCCTCGTCATCAGCAAAGAAAATGCCGGCGTGGTGCAAATCATCACGTTCGATGATATTGCGCCGGGTGCGAATCGCATCGCGTTTCAGGTGGAAGGCAAGGGTTCGCTCGCGTATCAGGTCTCGGCGCATTACTACTTGCCCTGGCAGTACGTTCCGCCGATACCCGAACAAGAGAAACTCGTGGACATTCAAGTTCGCTACGATCGCACGACGCTCGCGGTGAATGACGAGGTGCGCGTGACCGCGACGGTACGCCTGACGAAAGAAGGCAGCGCGCGTATGACGATTGTGGATTTGGGCATTCCGCCCGGCTTTACCGTGCTGACCGAAGATCTGGACACGGTGGTGCGCGCGAAAACGATCGCGCGGTACGAATTGACCGCGCGCCAGATCATCATCTATCTCGAAGAGTTCGATTCCAAAAAGCCCATCACGTTCACGTATCGGCTCAAGGCAAAATTCCCCCTGCGCGCGCAAACGCCCAGTTCGACGACGTACGATTACTACAATCCCGGCGTTACGGCGACGCAAGCGCCGCTGTTGTTGACGGTGAGGTAGAGGCAATGGGGCGGTGCACAGTGGGTCACTGGGTCTTGTCCAGAATCTCGACGGGCACCTGGGCTAAACGCTTGAACTCTTCGGCGTCTGCGCGCGTGCCCACCACATCGGCATCGCCCCAGTGCATCGGAATCGCGAGGGCGGGACGCAGCGTGTGTGCGGCTTGAACCGCCTCGCGCGCGGTCATCACGTACTTGCCGCTGACCGGCAAGAGCGCGATGTCGCACCGAATCTGCGCCATTTCGGGAATCACATCCGTATCGCCGGCGTGATAGATGCGTTTACCGCCCAGCGTCACAATGTAACCGACGTGTCCCGCGGCTTGGGGGTGAAATTGTTTGTTAAGATTGTAGGCAGGCACGACCTCGATGGAAACGCCATGCAAGGTCACCTTGTCTCCCGGCTTGACGATGTGAATCTTCAAGTTCGATTTAGCGGCAACCGATTGTGGCGCGACGATGATCGTATCGGCATGGCTAATTCTGGCAATGTCGTCGGGTGAAAAGTGATCGTGATGCTCGTGCGTCACAAGAACAAGGTCCGCCTTTTCTGCGTTCGGCGCGATTTTCCAGGGGTCAATGTAAACGACTTTTTCCCCTTTCAAACGGAAACTGTCGTGACCCAACCAAAAGATGTTTTCTGCCATTGATCCTCCTTAAAATATAGTGTAACCGTAATTACTCAGCCGTGCCGTCCATCGCGAAAAGCCCCACCCCCTCGCCCCTTCCCCACGCCGCAGAGCGGCGTGGGGAGGGGGAATCAAGGGCGGGGGAGTGAGCGGGCGGCTTCGCCGCCCGCCCACTCCCCTGCTCCCATCTCCCCCTTCTGATATAATGTGATGCG
>DAOTYB010000063.1:0-2012 GCA_034435315.1 Anaerolineae bacterium
ACGCGCCGGCGTGTCCATCGCGACCGTCTCGCGTGTGCTCAATAACGCACCGCATGTCCGCCCGGAGATTCGGCGCAAAGTCTTGCGTGCCGTCAAGGCGTTGAACTATCAACCCAATCGGACGGCGCAACGCTTGCGCGCGCGCCAGAGTAAAGTGCTGGGGCTGATTATCTCCGATATTCAAAATCCCTTTTTCACCTCCGTCGTGCGTGGCATCGAAGATGTTGCCTATCAGAATGGTTATTCGCTCGTCCTCTGCAATTCTGATGAAGACCCGGAAAAAGAAAAATTGTACGTGGATGTGATGCGTGCCGAAGCCGTTGCCGGCGTGATCATCGCGAGCGCGTCAGAAACCCAGCCGCACATTGACACATTGTTGGACACACACATTCCGGTCGTCGCACTGGATCGCCGCATCAAGGATCGGCGCGTGGATTCGGTGCTGGTCTCCAATGTGCAAGGCGCGTATCAAGCCGTCACTCATTTGATTGAACGCGGGCATCGCTACATCGGCTTTATCGGTCTGCCGCTCAACCGCACCACGGGGCGCGAGCGGTTTGAAGGGTATCAACGCGCGCTACGCCAGCATCACTTGCCCGTCGTGCGCGCGCGGATGCGCATCTCCGACGCCAAACAACAAGGTGGCTATGCCGCCGCGCAGGATTTGCTCGCCCATCAACCGCGCCTGACCGCGCTCTTCGTCGCCAACAATTTGACAACGCTGGGCGCGCTGCAAGCCATTCACGAACGGGGCTTGCGGATTCCCGACGATATTTCGATTGTGGGCTTTGATGATATGCCTTGGGCAACGTTGTTGCATCCGCCCTTGACCGCCGTCGCTCAACCGACCTATGAACTGGGGCGTCAAGCCGCCGAGTTGCTCCTCGCGCGCTTGAAAGATCCGCGCAAGCCCGTCGCGCATGTGCAATTGCCCACCACCCTCATCGTGCGCGGCTCGACCGGCGCCCCGCGCGCATAATTCACGCGAGGATCGTTACGATGCCTGTTCCAGATTTCTCATTGCGCGGTGTGATCACCGCTCTCGTCACGCCTTTCGATGACGCAGGACGCATCAACGCGCACGCGCTCGAACGCCTCGTCGAGTTTCAAATTCGCGCGGGTGTCCACGGCTTGTGCCCGTGTGGCACCACCGGCGAAGTGGCGTTGCTGTCGCTGGAGGAACGCAAGCAGGTGGCGGAGATTGTGGTGCGCGTCGCGCGGGGACGCGTGCCGGTGCTGGTGCACACCGGCGCGGCAAGCACAGAGACGACCATCGCGTTGACACGCCACGCGCAAGAAATCGGCGCGAGCGCGGCGACGGTGGTGACGCCGTGGTACTTTCGTTTGAGCGATGACGCGCTCATTCAACATTACGTTCGCGTGGCGGAGAGCGTCCCCGATTTTCCGATTTACCTCTACAACATTCCGCAGTTGACTGGCAACGATTTGAAACCCGCCGTTGTGCATACCATCGCCGAACGTTGCCCTAACATCGTTGGACTCAAGGACAGTTGTGGTGTGCTGGCACAGATTATTGATTCCGCGGCGGCGCGCGGGGGCAAATTCAACGTGGCGATTGGCAGCGATGGGCTGTTGTTATCGGCGGCAGTAGCAGGCATCGGCGCGGCGATTTCGGGCAATGCGAATGCTGTGCCAGAGCTGTTCGTCGAATTTTACCACGCGTTCTGGCTGCTGCGCAAGCCGTGCAGGCGCGCATTCAGCACGTGCGCCGCGCGTTGAAAGATGGTGGCGACCTGTCGCTCTTCAAAGCGGTGCTGACGCAGCGTGGCATTCCAGCGGGTGGCGTGCGCGCGCCGCTCCTCAACGCGTCGAACGAAGTTGTCGGTGCCGCAATCCGTTCATTACTCGATGCAGGGATTGCGCTCACATCAGTCAACGTGTAAAGATGTCGACAAACATTTGTGTCGTGGGAAGTTCCAACATTGATTTGACGGCACGCGTGCCGCGCTTGCCCCGCTTGGGTGAGACGCTTACCGGGCACACCTTGCATC
>DAOTYB010000064.1:0-20749 GCA_034435315.1 Anaerolineae bacterium
GTCATCGGAGGACGTTGACGCGATGAAGAAGATGTATCTCCAAGTTTCTGTCCCGCGCATCGTCCTGACGCGTCTGCTCGCGCGATTTTCGCGCGCGGCGTACTTTGCGCCGACCTCTTGTCTCCATCTCGTCACGCTGCCCGATCCCCCCTTGCCCGCGCCCGATTGGGTGCGCGTCCGCAATCGAATGTGCGGCATTTGCGGCAGCGATCTGCATCAGATTTTCGTTGATGCCGGTCTCGATGTAGCGCCGGTCGCGTTGCCCTCGCATCAGCGGATTTATCTGGGGCACGAAATGGTCGGCACGATTAGCGAAGTGGGCAGCGCGGTGCGCGATTTTAACATTGGCGATCGCGTGGTGCGCTGGGGTCGCGCCGACGATTGTCGCGCGCGCGGGCGCGCCGAACTTTGCCCGGCGTGTGCGCGCGGCCATCGCGTCCTGTGCGAACTGGCTTCCGAACCGCGCGCGCATCATCCGATTGGCGGCGGCTTTGGCGATTCGTTCATCACGCCGGCAAGCACGCTCTTGCGCGTGCCAAACGATCTCTCGGACGAGCAGGCAACGCTCATCGAGCCAGCCGCGGTGGCGATTCACGCGGCATCACGGCGCATCGCGCAGCCCGGCGAGCGCATCCTCGTTCTCGGTTGCGGCGTCATCGGCTATTTGCTGATGCAAGCGACTCGCGCGTTCGAGCCCACGTGCGAAATCACCGCGCTCGCGCAATTCGAATGGCAAGCCGACCTTGCGAAAAAATTTGGCGCGCAGCATACCATCCTCGCGCGCGACGATGGTTACGCTGAAACCGCGCGCATCACCGGCGCAAAAATGTACGGCACGCGCGGCAATCGGATGTTGCTCGGCGGATTCGATGTCGTGTTCGATGTTGTCGGTATCGCCGCGACGCTGAACGATGCGCTGCGGTGGACACGCGCCGGCGGCACAGTCGTTTTGGTCGGCGTGAACTTGCATCGGATGCAGCTCGATGTCACGCCGGTGTGGTATCAAGAGGTGAATCTCATCGGCGCAGTGGGGCACGACGTAATCGAATGGAACGCTGAAAAGATTTCGACGTTTGAATTGGCGATGCGCTGGATGCAAACCGGCACGTTGAAGACGGACGGCTTGGTTACTCATCATTTCCCGTTGAACGATTACCGCACCGCGTTCAACGTGGCGATGGATAAACGGGTGTATCGGTCAGTAAAGGTGGTGTTTGATTTGAATAATACGTAATACGCAATACGCAACACCTAAATTCATCGGAGGGAGGAAACAATGTCAACATCTACCCGCTCCACGCGCCGCGAACGAATCGCGTGGTACCTGTACGACTTTGGCAACTCGGCGTACGCGTCCGTCGTGTTGCTCGCGGTTTACTCCGCGTACTTTCAGAGCCAGGTGGTCGGCGGCGCGGAGGGGTCACGGCTGTGGGGGCTGGCGATCTCAGTGGCGATGATCTTGGTCGCCGTCGCCGCGCCCATCCTGGGAGCAATCGCCGATTACTCCGCCGCGAAGAAACGTTTTTTGTTCTTCTTCACCACGCTCTCCGTTCTGTTTACCGCGCTCTTGTTCTTCACCGAAAAGGGAACGATCGCGCTCGCCATCGTTCTCTTCATCCTCGCCGAAATTGGCTATCGCGCCGCGCAAGTGTTCTACGACGCGTTGTTGCCCGAGATCGCCGCGCAAGAAGAAACGGGGCGCATTGCCGGACTCGGTTGGGCGATTGGCTCGTTTGGCGGCATCGTCATCCTGCTGATCATTCTGCCACCGATTCTGCTGACCAAGAGTGATGTGTTCGTCGTGCGCCTCTCGCTCGTCATCACCGCGCTCTTTTTCGCGCTGGCGGCAATCCCGATTTTTCTCTGGCTCAAAGAACGCGCGCAGGGCAAGACGTTGCCGCCCGGCGAAAATTACCTCAGCATCGCGTTCAAGCAATTGAGCCAGACGATTCGCGCCACGCGCGGCTTTGGCGAGTTTTTGAAATTCATGCTCGCGTTCCTCATCTACAACGAAGCCGTCATTATGGCGCTCGACTTTGCCGGCATCCTGGGCAAGTTGTTGTTCGGCTTGGATCAAACCGGCTTGATTCTGTTCTTCATTCTCGTGCAAGCGACGAATGTCATCGGCGCGCTGGCGTTTGGACAATTGCAGGATCGCATCGGCGGCAAACGCGCGCTCACGCTCGCGATTTGGTTGATGGTCGCTTGCGTCGGCGTGTTGTACTTTGCCCAGAGCCAGATGCACTTTTTTGCGATTGGCGTGTTCGTCGGCATGGCGATGGCAGGCATTCAATCGGTGAGCCGCGCGATGGTCGCAACGTTTTCGCCACCCGGCAAGAGTGGCGAGTTCTTTGGCTTTTTCGCGCTGACGGGACGCACGTCGTCATTCATCGGACCCGCCATTTTTGGTTGGGTAGCAGCCGAAGCGACGCTGTGGTATCACGCGCAAGGACAATCGCTCGCGCAGGCGGAACAATCGGGTCATCGCCTGGCGATTTGGGCGATCGCGGTGTTCCTCCTCGTGGGTTGGATGCTAATGGCATTTGTGAATGAGCAAAAAGCGCGTGAAGCGGCGATTCGTGAAGCGTGATGCATCAAGCAATACGCAACACGCAATACGCAATACGCAATACGCAATACGGAATACACGACCATGACCACGCTTGCTCAACCTGTCCTCATCACCGGCGGCGCGGGGTTCATCGGCGCGCATCTCGTCGAGCGGTTGCTCCGCGAGGGCAATCACGTCGTCGTGTTCGATGTGCCGAGCGCGCCCATTCCCGATGCGTGGCACGCGCGCGCCCGCATCGTTTACGGCGACATCGCCAATCGTGACGATGTACGCGCGGCGATGCAAGGCGTCGGCACGGTGTTTCACACCGCCGCCATCGTTAGCGATTGGGCGCCGCGCGACGCCTACGAACGCGTGACCCTGCAAGGCAGTCGCTATCTGTTCGAAGAAGCGGTGCGCAACAAGACACGCGTGCTGTTGCTTTCGTCCGGTTCGGTGTACGGTGACAAAATCGGACGCATCGAATTGCGTGAAGATGAACCGCTCGGCAAACCCATCGGCATTTACGGCGAGTACAAACAAAAGCAGGAGATGCTCGCGTGGGAATTTCATCGCACGCAAGGAATGGCGTTGACAGTCGTGCGCCCGTTCAAGGTGTTTGGGCCCGGCAGCAAGCCCTGGGTGCACGAGGTTGCCAAGAATTTGTTGGCGGGCAAACCAACGCTCATCAACGATGGCAACTATAACGCGGCGTTGATTTACATTGACAACCTGGTGGACATTCTCTTGCTGGCGGCGTCACTGCCGCAAGCGCAGGGCAGATGCTACAACGGTTACGATGGTTCGCGCATCACCTTGCGGCAGTACTTTACCGATCTCGCGCGTATCATCGGCGCGCCGCCACCGCGCGCAATGCCCGGCTGGTTCGCCCGAATCCTGGCAATGGTCATCGAACCGACGTGGAAGATTCTACGCAAATCTTCGCGACCACTCCTCACGCGCGACTCGTTGCGAATGGTCTCGTCCGACTATCGCGTCAGCGCCGAGCGCGTTTTCAACGAACTCGGTTTCACGCCGCGCGTCTCGTACGAAGAAGGAATGCGGCGCATCGAGGCGTACTGGAAAAGTTTGCACACCTGAAACCGCAGTTTTTTATCCACGAAGGACACGAAGGAACACAAAGGAAAACCTTTTTCATCCACGAAGGACACGAAGAAACACGAAGGAAAGTTCTTCTAGAGCAAGGAGATTCCCTATGGTTGAGTTGTTTCTGCGAGAGGAGGTCTATGCCGTGATCGGCGCGGCAGTGGAAGTACACAAAGAGTTGGGTCCAGGATTCCTTGAGGCAGTCTATCAGGAAGCGATGGAAATAGAGCTGGAAATGCGCGGCATTCCCTTCGAGTCGCAAAAGAGTCTAAAACTCTACTACAAAGGGCGGTTGCTCAAGAAGGAATACACACCCGATCTATTGTGTTTTGGAAAATTGATCGTTGATTTGAAGGTAATGGATCGTCTGAGCGGCAAGGAAGAAGCGCAGATTCTGAACTATCTCAAAGCCAGCGGTTTGAAAGTGGGACTGCTGATCAATTTCGGGAGTAGCCCCAAGTTAGAGTGGCGGCGGTACGTGAGATAGAGCCACGTCCGCGAAGGACACGAATGAACGCGAAGGAATGAAATCTTCGTGTCTCTTTGTGTTCGTGAATGAAAAACGGTTTTCCTTCGTGTTCCTTCGTGTTCTTCGTGGACGATTCAAAAATTTCTCTTCGTGTCTCTTCGTGTTCTTCGTGGACGATTCAAAAATTTCTCTTCGTGTCTTCGTGTTCTTCGTGGATGATTCAATTAGGAGATGAACCTATGAACGAAATCACCGTTGGCGAATTGTTGATGCAATGTTTGCAAGCCGAAAACGTCGAGTTGATGTGCGGCATCATTGACGGCTCGCACATTCCGTTCGTCATGCACGCGCCGCGCTACGGCATCCGTCACGTCAACTGCCGGCACGAAGAAGCCGCCGTTCACATCGCCGAGGGGTACACGCGCCTCGCGCGCAAACCCGCCGTCGTCTTTGGCAGCCCCGGACCCGGCGGCGCGAATATGCTCGCCGGTCTCACCAGCGCGCACGCCGAAGGTCATCCCATCATTGCGATTGCGACGACGCGGCGCCGACTCACCACCGACCCGGACCGCGGCGGCGCGTGGCAAGCAACAAATCTCGTCGAGATGGCAAAGCCAATCACCAAATTCAGCGCGATGGTGCGGCAACCCGAACGCTTGCCCGAAACGTTGCGCGCGGCGTTTCGCGCGGCAATGACCGGGCGACCGGGTCCCGCGTTCGTCGCGATTCCGGACGAACTGCTCGCGACAAAAATCGAAACGAGCAAAGCGCCGCCGATTTTTCCGGCATCGCGCTATCGCGTGACCAATCTGGGCGTGGGCGATTTTGACAACATCGAGCAAGCGGCGAAACTGCTGGCGAACGCCAAACGTCCCTTCTTGCACGCGGGCAAAGGAGTGCTGTGGGCAGATGCCGCGCGCGAGTTTGTCGCGCTCGGCGATCATCTGGCGGCGGGGATGAGCACATCGCTCGGCGCGCGCGGCGTGGTGCCGGAAGATCATCCCCACTACTTTTTTCTCTTCGATATGCAAGCCACCGCGCTCGCGCGTAATGAAGCCGATGTTGTGCTGATCGTCGGCTCGCGCCTCGGCGAGTACGATGGCTGGGGAATGCCGCCGGCGTGGGGCGATCCATCAAAACAGAAAACAATTCAGATTGACATTGACCCGTACTCGATTGGCTTGAATCGTCCGGTGGATGTTGCTATCCTTGCCGATGCGAAAGCCGCGTTGACTGCGTTGCTTGCATCGGTGAAAAACAAAACCGCGCCGCGCGGCGAAATGCCCGATCTCGAACGGTACCGTGAACTGACCGCGCAAACGATGGCGGGCGGGTTTCAGTTCATCAGCGCGGAACCGCAACGCGGCGTCAATCCCGGACAAATGGTCGCGGCGGTGCGCGAATTTTTCGCGCGCGATGCAGTTACGGTACTCGACGGCGGCAACACGGTGTTGTGGGGCGTTGCCTACAATCAAATTTTTGAGCCGCATAGTTTTTTGTATTCGGTCAAGATGGGTTATCTAGGCACTGGCTTGCCGTTTGCGATTGGCGCAAAACTTGCCGCGCCCGCGCGCGCGGTCTATTGCATCACCGGCGATGGCGCGCTCGGTTTTAACATTATGGAGTTGGAGACCGCCGTGCGCGAAAATCTGCCGGTCATCGTCATCGTGGCGGTGGACGAGGGCTGGGGAATGGAACGGAGCGCGTACAATTTTCAGGGCGTCGCGCCAGAGCAACAAATCGGCATCACACTCGCGCCGCAAACGCGCTACGATGTGATCGCGCAGGGGATGGGATGCTATGCCGAGTACGTTGATCACATTGACCAGATGATTCCGGCACTGGAACGCGCAGTCGCATCCGGCAAGCCAGCGTTGTTGCACGTGGTCGTGGATTCCGCCATCAATGCCGATCCGCCGGGCTACAAGCAGTTTCGTTACATTCGCACGTTGTAGGAGGACGAAGGACGAAGGACGAACGACGAACGACGAAGGACGAACGTCATCGGTCATTCGTCATCCGTCCTTCGTCTCTCTTTGAGGTAACGTATGCCAGAGCCACACACCTTTCCCCAGCGCGGTCTGCCCAAAGACCAAATCCTGCAAACGATGCGCGTGGCGCGTGCCAACGATGTGAAATGGCACGACGGCAAAGTGTTCTCGCTCGTCTTTCACGCCGGCGATGAAATAAACGATTTGCTCAAAGAAGCGTACACAATGTTCTTTGCGGAGAATGGACTGAACCCGACCGCGTTTCCCAGTTTGCGCCGCTTTGAAACCGAAGTGATCGCAATGGTCGCCGCGTTACTCGGCAGTGATGGCAGCGTCGTGGGGAATATGACGACCGGCGGCACGGAAAGTATTTTGATGGCGGTCAAGACCGCGCGCGATTATTTTCGCGTGCGGCGCCCGGACATTCGCGCGCCGGAGATGATTCTGCCGGCGAGCGCGCATCCTGCCTTCGACAAAGCCGCGCACTATTTCGATGTGCGCGTCATCCGCACACCGCTCGACGCGCACTATCAAGCCGATGTGGACGCGATGCGCGCGGCAATCACGCCGAACACGATTCTGCTCGTCGGCTCCGCGCCGCAGTATCCACACGGCATCGTTGATCCGATTCCGGCGATTGCCGCGCTCGCGCGCGAGCGCGGTTTGCTTTGCCACGTGGACGCGTGCGTCGGTGGAATGATGTTGCCGTTCGTGCGTCGGCTAGGGTATCCCGTCACCGATTTCGATTTCCGCGTGCCCGGCGTCACCTCGCTGTCGGTGGACTTGCACAAGTACGGCTATGCGGCAAAAGGCGCGTCGCTGATTTTGTATCGCACGCGCGAATTGCGGCGCGCGCAAATTTTTGTGCACACGGATTGGGCAGGCGGCATCTATGCATCACCCACGATGACCGGCACGCGCCCCGGCGGCGCGATCGCGGCGGCGTGGGCGATTCTGAATTATCTGGGCGAAGAGGGATACACGCAGATTGCCGATGTCGTGATGAAAACGACAATCAAGATTCGCGAGGGCATCCACGCGATAGACGGGCTCTACGTGCTGGGCAAGCCGGCGATGAGCGTGATGGCGATTGCGTCGGACAAACTCGATGTGTACGAAATCGGCGATGAGATGACGCTGCGCGGCTGGCATCTCGATCGTCAACAATTTCCGCCATCGCTTCATCTCACCATCAACTATGCGCACGCGCACAGCGCGGACGCGTTCCTGCGCGATCTCGCCGAAGCCGTAGCCATCGTCAAAAAGCCGAGCGCGCGCAAAATCGTCAATCGAGCCATCGTGAAGACAGCACGATTTGCCGCGCGCGTTTTGCCGGAAAAGATCGTCAGCAAGATTACCGCACGCGCCTCATCGTTATTTGGCGGCGGGGATGGATTGCCGCAACGTTCCGCGGCGATGTACGGGATGATGGGCACGTTGTCGAACCGCGGGGATTTGAAAGAGTTGGTGTTGGATTTGGTCGAGGGATTTACAATGCGGTAATCATCATCCGCAATCCCAGCACAATCAATATCACCAGCACGATGTTGCGAAACCGCGCGGGATTGATGAATCGGTCGAGCGCAAGCCCGGCAACCAGTCCGATGAAAATTGCCGGCAGAATGAACACAAAATTTTGCCAGACGAACGGGGTGATGTTTCCACTGACCGCGTGACTTGTAATCGTCATCGCGTCAATGAACAGAAAGAACGCTTGCAGATTCGCTTTGAATTCTTGCGGCGACCAATCGCGACTGTGCGCGTACATAATCACCGGCGGACCCGATGTGTTGTACGCGCCGCCCAAAAGCCCCGCGACGAAACCGACGCCAAAAGTCAGTGTGCCTTCTTTGACGCGCGGCAGTTTCGGTGTGAACAACGCATAGAGCGGATAAATCACCAACACGATTCCCAGTATCGTCAACACGATGCGTTCATCCATAACGCGCGCGCCCGCAATCCCCAGGGGAATCGCGATCAACGCGCCCGCGAGCAAGCGCCAAACCGCTGTGACATTGAGCGCCTCGCGGTAACGCAAAAACAAAATCGTTTCCAGCGTGCCAGCAAGCAGCGCGACCAGCGGTTGCGCCGTGCGGATTCCCAGCGCCGCCGGCAAAAAAGCCATCGTGACCAGCGCAGAGCCAAAGCCGGTAAACGACTGCGTGAACGCCGCGAGGAGAACCGCGCCAAAGACGATGAGTGTCGAGTCCAAAATCGTTCATACTCCTGTGGTGTGAATAGGCAAAGCCGCGCGCTTTTATACTGCTCACGGCAATGAATTGCGTTTTGCCTGATGACCAAAGACGGAGGACGAAGGACGAAATTCGTCATTGGTCGTTCGTCATTCGTCATCTCAAAAGCGCAGTTTGTGCTCGTGCGCGGTATAGCGATGATTCGAGCATCATCGGCAGCAGCGCGTACCACGCCGTCGCGCGCACCACGTCGTCCACGCGCACGTGCTCGTCAACCGTGTGGACAAGTTCTTCTTCGCCCGGACCGAACCCAACGGACGGAATCTGCGCGACGCCTGCCCAGTACGCGCCGTTCGTCGAAAAATTCCACTTGCCGGTCGTCGTGTCCCAGCCGAGCGCGCGCGAGGTTTCGAGCGCCGCGCGAATCAACGGGTGCGCTTCGTCGAACGTCCACGCCGGAAAAATTTGTTCGTACTCGCGCGCATAGCCGTTGTATGATGGACGCGTGTAGCGCAGAAATTCGATCTCGAAATCCGATGATGGTAACAGCGCGCGCATCTGCTCCAGCGCGTCGCGCGCGGTTTCGCCGCGCGTCAGGCGACGATCCAGCACGATCGCGCACAGGTCAGGCACCGCGTTGAGCGATACCGCGCGCGATTCGATGTGCGTGACGACAATCGAGCCGCGTCCGAGGAAGGGATCGTTGGGCAAGCACGCGTCAAGGTCGCGAATCGCGCGAATCACGTCTTGCATCTTGTAAATCGCGTTGTCGCCCAGCCACGGCGCCGCGCCGTGCGCGCTGCGTCCGCGCGCGGTCACGCGCATTTCGCAGCGTCCCTTTTGCCCGCGATAGACGCGCAAATTCGTCGGCTCGCCGATGACGACGAAATCGGGACGGATGCGCTCTTCCTCTACGAACACGCGCGCGGACAACCCCTCGCACCATTCCTCGATCGAGCCGAAATAGTACGCGGTGAATCCATCGAGCAGTCCCAGATCGCGCGCGATAGCCAGTCCGTAAATCATCGGCGGCGTGGAGCCCTTTTCGTCCACCGTGCCGCGACCGTACATCACACCATTTTCGATTGTGCCGCTGAACGCGCCATACGTCCACGCGCGCGCGTCGCCAACGTCCACCGTGTCGAGGTGCGAATCGTACAGCAGAACGCGCGCGCCATCGCCGATGCGCGCGACGAGATCGCCGTACGGCGCATAGTGAATATCGGCAAAGCCAAGCGCGCGCAACTCGCGTTCGACGCGCGCCGCGACCGCGCGGATGTCGCCGTCGCAACTCGGCAGCGTGACGAGATCACAGAGGAAAGCAATCATCGCGTCGCGATGGCGCGCGACGCGAGAGCAAAGAGTAGCGAGTTCGTTGTCAAAGTGACGGGGAGTAAGACAGTTGTTCACGCGTCTAGAGTCCACTGAGCGGTATCTCTGTGACAACGTTGCTTGTTGACACAGGTGGTTCGCGTCACGCGCAAGATTCTATTGAAGAACACTGGCTCTGTCAACGTCGGGCGATATGTGCTTGAGTTTTGACAGGGCGGCGTTTGTCTGTTAGATTCTAGTTGTGTAGTCGGGTAGTCGGATAGTCGGGTAGTCACTCACCCAATCACCGAATCACCCAATCACCCAATCACCCAATCACCCAACACCTATGCCACTCTGGATTCTCGTTCCTCTTCTCGCGTTCGTTGCGACGATTCAAATTACGCTGTTGACGCCTCTTCCGCTTGTCGGTGTCAAGCCGGAACTTGCGCTGATGCTGGTTGTGACGTGGGCGATGCTCGCGCCGCTCGGCGAAGCCGCGGTGTGGGGATTCATCCTCGGCGTGTTTCTTGATCTAGCCTCCGGGATGCCGTTTGGAATGCACACCCTCGTCCTGACACTGCTGGGGTGGTTGATTGGCTGGGCGCAGACCACTTTTTTTCGCGGCAACCTGCTCGCGCCACCCCTCGCGATGCTACTGGCGACGTTTGCGTATCACGTTGTGCTGCTGGCGCTGCTCTCGCTGTTCAACACACCGATTGATTGGCTGGCATACCTCGGGCGCGTCACGCTCCCTGCTGCACTTGTGCATACACTGGGCTTGCCCTTGCTCTATTTTCCTCTGCAACGATTGGCGCGCTGGCGCTATCCGCAGATGCAGGTTTCTGCAGATATGTAGCACAGAAACCCACGCTATTTGCTTCTCCCTGTCAAGCCGAGTATAATTCCATTGGTGAACGATTCCGAGTATCGTTATTCGTACGCCCAAACGCTTGCCGAAGCGGAAGAACAACCGCGCCGCAATTTATGGCTGCTGCGCGCGTTGATGCTTGGCGCGCTGATCATCCTCGTCCTGCAACTGGGCAACATTCAAATCGTCAACAGCGAATCCCTGCGTCGCGCCGCTGACCAGAATCGCTTTCGCCTGGTCAGCACGAGTGCCCTGCGCGGTGTCATTTACGATCGCACGGGTAAGATTCTCGCGCGCAATGTTCCCTCTTTTCACGTTTCGATCGTTCCCGCTGATCTTCCGCGCGACGCGCGCGAACGCGTCTTTGAACGTCTCAGCGCGCTGCTCGATGTCCCGCTGGATACGGTCATCGAATCGGTCGCGACGGATCCGCTCGCGAGTTTGCCGAGCGATCTGGGACGTATCGTCACGCCGCCTCGACGCAAACCGGGCTTGCGTGAACTTGTCGCCAGAGGTCAACGCGATCCGTTTACCCCGGTCCTCATCAAAGACAATGTGCCTCGCGAAATAGCATTTTATCTCGAAGAGAATCGGCTGGATTTTCCCGGCGTGATAGTGGGAATGAAAGCCATCCGCGAGTACGACGCAGGCGCCTTGTTCGCGCATATTCTGGGGTACATTGGGCCCATCCCGCGCGAAGAGTTTGAAACGTATCGCGCGCGCGGCTATGCGCCGACCGATTCCATCGGTTTGACCGGGCTGGAAGCCACTTTTGAATTGGAACTACGCGGCATCAAAGGACGGCGGTACATTCAGGTTGATGTGACGGGACGCGAAATCGCGGTGCTGGCTAGCGAACCACCCATCTCAGGTCACAACCTTGTTCTCACGGTGGATTATGAATTTCAGAAAAGCGTCCATACGATTTTGCAAAAAGGTCTCCAGCGCGCGCGCGCGCGACAGGGTGTGGCGATCGCGCTTGACCCGCGCAACGGTGCTGTCCTCGCGCTGGTCAACATTCCCAGTTACGACAACAACTTGTTCGCCACAGGTATCTCTGCCGAAACTCTCACTAAACTCATTCAAGACCCTCTGCGTCCCCTCGTCAATCACGCGATCACCGGGCAATATCCACCGGGCTCGGTCTTTAAGATGGTACCTGCTGTTGCCGCATTGCAAGAAAAGGTCATAGACATCCATACCCGCATTGATGCTGGTCGCCCGGGAATCGTTTGGGTGCCCCACAAGTATTATCCCGACGATCCAGCGCTTGCCCAACCTTTCTACGATTGGTACAAACCTGGTTTTGGTCCCCTGACACTGCGCGAAGGACTGGCGTGGTCGTCCGATATCTTCTTCTATAAAATTTCTGGTGGTGAACCACCGACCTTTGACACCGGGCTGGGCGAAAAACGTCTCGCCGCGTATGCGCGGCTGTTTGGCTTTGGTGAACTGACCGGCATTGATCTGCCCGGCGAAGCCAGAGGACTGGTGCCCGATCCTGAATGGAAACGCAAGACGATTGGCGACCTCTGGACGATTGGCGACACGTACAATATGAGCATTGGGCAAGGGTACGTTCTGGCAACACCGTTGCAGGTCGCGAATATGACCGCGGCGATCGCGAATGGGGGCACACTCTATAAACCACAACTGGTGCACGATGTGCGCGACACGGAAGGACGCATCAAGCGTGTCATCGAGCCGCAGGTCATTCGGCATATTCGCGTGGATGCCGCGCATCTGGCGAGCGTGCGCGAAGGAATGCGCGAAGCCGTGACGCGCGGCACCGCCACCAAAGCCAATCTTGCTGATGTGAACGTTGCCGCCAAAACCGGCACCGCCGAGTTTTATGGTCCCAAAGTGAATGGCTATCTGCCGACGCATGCGTGGTTCACTGCCTTTGCACCGTACGAAAACCCGGAGATTGTCGTCACGGTCTTTGTGTACGGCGGCGGCGAGGGTTCCGAAGTGGCAGCGCCTATCGCCACAGATATTTTGCGCGCCTACTTTAACTTGCCTGCCAATTCACCTCTGGTCACTACTACTGCGCCTTCGGCTGCACCGCCGGTCATTGTGCCGCGTCAGCCTGCCACCGGCACGTCTTCGGCATCCCGCTATGTCGGTAAATTGCTGGGAGTGGATAACTGGAACAATGAACTCCCCGGCATCTTTGGCACAGTGCTGGATGTGACCGGTCGCGGTGTGCCCAATGTGCGCGTCGTTGCGGACAAATGTGACAACGCGGCGGTTTTTGCCGCGACCACCGATGTATATGGCGCGTTCAGTTTCAACGGGTTGTACTGGAAAGATTCATCGCGCTGGTGTGTGCGGACCGTCTCGCCGGCTACCTCCGAACCCCTCGTGGTTGACGTTGTACCCTACCGACGATACACGGTGCAATTTCTACCAACGCAATAGATGTGTAACTCACGCCCTCCGGGCTCGGGAGAATCTGCAACGAGGTTTCTGTTTTGACGATGTTGACCGCTGGCATTGACCTTGGAACTAAAACCACCCGCGTCATCGTTCTGGACGACGACAACCTTCTCGCGCAGCGCGCGCTCCTCACCGGTTGGGAGCCGCAGCACGCCGGCGAGAACGCGCTCACCGCCGCGCTCGCAGACGCGCGTTGCGCGCGCGACGATCTCGCGCGCATTGTCGCGACCGGCGCAGGGCGACAGGCGTTTGCGCTCGCGCCACACAACGTCACCGAAGTCACCGCCGCCGCGCGTGCGCTCGCCTTCTGGCATCCGCGCGTGCGGACCGCGCTCGACGTGGGCGCGGAAGAAGCGCGCGCGTTCAAAATCGCGGCGAATGGTCGCGTGCTCGATTTTGCCGTGAACGAAAAATGCGCGGCAGGCGCGGGCGTCTTCATCGAGACGATGGCGCGCACACTCGAAGTGACGCTCGACGAGATGAGCGCGCTCGCGCAGCAAGCCACCGGCGCGGTGACACTAAACTCGCCATGCACCGTGTTCGCCGAGTCCGAAGTCGTCTCGCTGATTCACGCGCAGACGCCGCGCGCAGAAATCGCGCGCGCGGTGTTCGCGTCCATCGCCGCGCGCGTCGCGTCGCTTGCGCGGCGCATCGGCATCGAAGCAGATGTGGCGTTAGTGGGCGGTCTCGCGCGCAGTGTGGCGTTTGTGGCGGCGTTACAACGCGAGTTGGGAATGGAAATACTTGTGCCGCGCGATCCCGAGTACATCGGCGCGCTCGGCGCGGCGCTCGTCGCAAGAGAGTCACAATGACCCAGGAATTCTGGCGCTGGAAAGAATCCACCTGGCGCGCGCCCGATGTAGCGTGGCAAAACGGCAAAATCATCACAGCGGGCGTGGATGTTGGCTCGGTCAGCACGCAAGCGGTCGTGATGGTGGATGGCAAACTGTTCGCGTACGCCAATCGGCGCACCGGCTTTAGCAGTCCCGATAGCGCGCGTCGCGCGATGGAGAGCGCGCTCGAAGGCACCGGGCTGACCATCGAGCAGATTCACTACATCGTTGGCACCGGCTACGGGCGCGTTAACGTGCCGTTCGCGCACAAGACGATGACCGAGATTGCGTGTCACGCGCGCGGCGCGCATTTTTTGTACGGCGCGTCGGTACGCACGGTGCTGGATATGGGCGGACAGGATTGCAAAGCGATCAAGATTGATGCGCAGGGTCGCGTCGTCAACTTTTTGATGAACGACAAATGCGCGGCAGGCACAGGGCGCGGCTTGGAAGTCATCGCCGATTTGCTCCAGGTGCCCATCGAAGAAATGGGCGAGTTGTCGTTGCAGGTCGAACGCGAACCCGAACCCGTGTCGAGTATGTGCGTCGTCTTTGCCAAATCCGAAGCGCTCGGTTTGTTACGCAAGGGCTGGAAGAAGAACGAAGTGCTTGCCGCGTACTCGCGCGCGATGGCGCTGCGCGTTGCCGCGCTGCTGCGACGCATCGGCATCGAAAAAGAATTTGTAATCACCGGCGGCATTGCGAAAAATATCGGCATCGTGACGCGGTTGGAAAAAGAACTTGGCATCACCGCGCGCAAACCGAATTTCGATACGCAGATTGCCGGCGCGGTGGGCGCGGCGTTGATTGGAAAGAAGATGAAAGAGGAAAGATGAAGAAGATTGGTTACCTGTGCACTTACGTTCCCGAAGAACTCCTCCACGCGGCGGGGTTTTTGCCGGTGCGGATTATGCCCGGCACCACACCGCCCACGCGCGCGGACGCGCATATGCAAAGTTACACCTGTTGCTTTGCGCGCGGCTGCCTTGACCTTGCGCTCGCCGGCAAGTTGAACGATCTCGCGGGCGTTGTCTTTACGCACACCTGCGATACGATGCAAGGACTCGCCGACATCTGGCGCGAGGTGTTTCCGCATCTGTTCGTCGAAACGATTGTCACTCCCGTCACGTTGAACAGCCCCCACGCGCAACAATATCTCGTCGCCGAGTTGCGCCGATTCACCGCTGCGCTCGAAAAACATTTCGCCGTGCGCGTCACCGACGAGGCGTTGCGCGCGAGTGTCCGCGTGTACAACGCGCGCCGCCGCGCCCTCGCCGATTTTTACACGCGCCGCGCCGAGTTCAGTGCGGTGGAATGGTGCGATGTGATGAATCGTGCCTTGACATCACCTCCTGAAGCAGTCGGCGGTCAGTGGTCAGCGGTCAGTACTCAGCAATCGAAAATCGAAAATCAAAAATCGAAAATCGGAGTTGTGCTCCTGGGCGCGACGATTGACGAACCGACCCTGCCGCAAATTCTCGACGACCTCGGCGCGCGCATCGTCGCGGACGATTTTTGTAACGGTGCGCGGTATTTCGATACGCTGGTTGCCGAAGACGGCGATCCCATCGAAGCGCTGGCGACGCGCGAACTCGCGCGCGCAGCGTGTCCCTGCAAACATCGCGCGCTGGACAATCGCATCGAGCGCGTGCTGAAACTCGTGAAAGAGCATCGCGCGGACGGCGTCATTTTCTATCACAAGAAATTTTGCGATCCGCACGCGTGGGATTATCCGCCGCTTGCCGCCGCGCTCGAGCGCGAAAAAATCCCGCACCTCCTCTTCGAAGTCGAGCAGGTGGCACCACCAGGACAAACGCGCGTGCGCGTCGAGGCGTTCCTCGAAATGCTCGCCAGCGCGTAGAACGCAATACGCAATACGCAGTACGCAATACGCAATACGAGGTCACTATGTCCGAACGACGCTACAAAAAATTACGCACCGCGCCGCTACTCAAAACACTTTTGGAACGCCACTATCTCGCGGCAAAATATTTTCACCCCGGCAAACCGATCGCGTGGGTGACGAGTGGCGCGCCGGTCGAAATCGTGCGCGCGCTCGATCTCTTCCCGGTCTATCCCGAAAACTATGGCGCGCTCTGCGGCGCGCGCGGCGCCTCCGCCGATTTGTGTCAGGTCGCCGAAGCGCGCGGCTATTCCCCCGATTTGTGCGCGTACGCGCGCAGCAGCGTCGGAATGATGAACGATGCGAAACGCGCGCCGCTCGGTGGATTGCCGCGTCCCGATGTGCTGATCACGTGCGGCAACATTTGCCGCACAGTACTCAAGTGGTACGAAGCCGCCGCGCGGCACTATGGCGCGCCGCTCTTCATCCTCGATACGCCCTTCATCCACGCGGACGATGGCGAACCGACGCCGCACGCGGTCGCCTATGTTGCCGCACAACTCGAAGAGATGATCGCGTTCCTCGAAAAGGTGACACGGCGCAAACTCGCGCGCGAAAAATTGTTCAACGTTCTGATGTTATCCATCGAAGCGGTGAATCTGTGGCGTGAGGTGCGCGAGATGTGCCGCGCGCGTCCTTCGCCGCTGAACGCGCCCGATTTGTTCTTGAATATGGCGCCGATTGTCACGCTGCGCGGTACCAAAGAGTGCGTCGAGTTTTACCGCGCGCTCAAAGACGAAGTGGCAGAGCGCGTCGCGCACAAGGTGAGCGCGCTGCCAGAAGAGAAATACCGCCTGCTGTGGGATAACATCGCCATCTGGCATCACCTCTACAAGTTCTACAATCACTTTGTGGATTACGGCGCGTGTTTCGTCGTGGATACGTACACCGGCGGCTGGGCGATGCGAATGAACGAGCAGGGCGATCCCATCGAAGGACTGGCGCGCACGTACACGCAGGTCTTTCTCAATCAAAGTTTGCAGGTGCGCGCGCGCGATATGATTGACCTTGTGCAACGCTTCGATGTGGACGGATTCGTGATGCACTCGAATCGTTCGTGCAAGCCGTACTCGGTGGGACAGTACGACATTCGCCGCATCGTCACAGAGCAAACGGGAAAGCCGGGGTTGATCATCGAAGCGGACCACTGCGACCCGCGCGCGTACGACGACGCAGCGATTCGCGCGCGTATCCAGATGTTTATGGAAGGGTTGCAGGCGCGTGGGTGATTGGGTGAAAGGTAGGGCTGAATCGTCGCGCGTGCAGCGTGATTTCCGATGATGATGTGAGGACAAAATGCGTGACTATCACGTCGCCGTGATTCCCGGCGATGGAATCGGACAAGAAGTAACGCCCGAAGGCGTGCGCGTGCTGGACGCGGTTGGCGAGTTGACCGGCGCGTACAAGATGCGTTACGAGTATTTTCCCTGGGGTTGCGAGTACTATCTCAAGACTGGTCGGATGATGGCGGAGGACGCGCTCGACATTCTCCGCGAGTTTGATGTGATTTACTTTGGCGCAGTGGGATTTCCCAGCGTTCCCGATCACATTTCGCTGCGCGGCTTGCGCCTGCCGATTTGTCAAGGGTTCGAGCAGTACGTTTGTCAGCGTCCCAGCGTGTTGTTGCCCGGCATCAAATCGCCGCTAGCCGATAAAAAACCGGGCGACATTGATTTCGTTGTGATTCGCGAAAATACCGAAGGCGAGTACGCCGGCGCGGGTGGGCGCGCGCATCGCGGCTTGCCCATCGAAGTGGCGGTGGAAACGGCGGTGTTTACGCGCGTGGGTGTCGAGCGCGTGATTCGATACGCGTACCAACTGGCGCAGCAACGCCGCAAGAAATTGATCAACGCGACCAAGTCGAACGCGCAGCAGCACTCGCTCACGTTCTGGGACGAGATCTTTATGGAGGTGGGCAAACAATTTCCCGACGTGCAAACCGAGCGCGTGTTGATTGACGCGCTTGCCGCGCGCTTTGTGCTGCGTCCCGAATCACTCGACGTGGTGGTGGCGTCGAATTTGTTTGGCGATATTCTCACCGATCTCGGCGGCGCGATTTGTGGTTCGCTTGGCGTGGCGCCCAGCGGTAACATCAATCCCGAACGCGCGTACCCTTCGATGTTCGAGCCGGTGCACGGCTCGGCGCCGGATATTTTCGGCAAGGGGATTGCGAATCCGATCGCGATGATCTGGTGCGGCGCGATGATGCTGGAATTTCTCGGCGAGAAACCGGCAGCGGATTTGATTGTGCGCGCGATTCGCGCTGTGACTGCTGAAGGCAAGGTGCTGACACCCGATCTCGGCGGCAGCGCCAGGACGCGCGAGGTGACCGATGCGATTATCGCGCACGCGCGACAGCTGAGCGCGCGCGGTTGAACAAAGCGTTTGTTCTCTAGTGGGACAATCTGCGCGCGGCGTGTTTGCATCGCGCGATGATTGGCGTATAATTCGAGTGCGGCGTTTTTCACTTTATCTGAATTGAGCGATTACAATGGCAAGTAGTTTAGCGCCCTCCTCCGAAACGATGCCGATGGAATTGGGTGAAGCCGACGAATTGCAAATTCGTCTGCTGATGCAACTGTCTCCAGCAAAGCGAATGCAAACGTTGATGGAATTGCAGGCGCTGTGACTGGACAGCGTCCGCGTGCGCTTGCGTCGCGCCTATCCGCATCTATCGGATTACGAGTTGACGTTGCGGATGTTCGAACGGCTCAAGCAAAATGGTTGACTGCTAGAGCCGGAATGAACCGCGCACTTTGATTTCGACTATGTGACCAACTGGGCAGTGAGGTTAGGGGAAGAGGTGGTGCGTTCTGGAAAAACGTACGGGCAACTGCAAGTGCACCAGGACGTTGACGCGCTCAGGGGCAGTCGTTAGCGGCTGCCCCTGAAATGTTTTCCTCCCACACGTGGATTACTTGTTCCAGTGCTTCGGTGTCAAGGAATGATCCGGCGTTGGACCAGGTTCAAACACTCTTCCATCCCCTTGTGCTACCCTCTCTAACAACTCGGGCTGCTGGACAATGATGACTGAACGCTGGCAAGTAATCATACCGCCTTTACGCAAGAGTTGGAGCGAGCGGCTTATGACCTCTGGTACCGTACCGATGTGCGATGCCAGAACTTGATTCGAATACTCACGCCGAACAACCGGTTGAGTGCCTCGTGCACTCAAATTGAGCAAGAGTTTGGCAGTCCGCGCCAGCGTCGAACGGAAGGACAGGTCTTCGCACTGGGCAATGAACATTCGCAGCCGACGGGCTAACACGGGTAAGAGAGCTATTCCTATCGTGGGATAATTTCGCAAAAGGGATTGAAACTCGGCATAACCGATGTGCCAGGTCAGACACTCTTGCATTGCAATCGCTGTGGCCGGGTTAACTCCACCATCCAGCACAGTCACCTCATTGAACATAATGACAGGATTTATCTCAGCGAGGATGAGTTGTTGTCCCTGGGGACCGAGTTTCGTCAGGTGCACATGACCTTCCAGCAGGACAAACATTCCAGCCCCCTCTTCGCCATCACGGTAAATGATGGTTTCTGCCGGAAAAATACGTATCTGTCCCGCATTCACAATCGCGGCGCACTGGTTTTCGGTTAGAGATTGAAAGTGTTTAACACGGCGAAAGATCTGAATCAGAGATTCTTTATGGTAAGAGTAACTCACCTTACACTCCTTCGAAAATACATTTGTCCACGAAGGTCACGAAGGAACACGAAGAAAAATCTTCGTGTCTCTTCGTGTTCTTGGTGGATATTTTCATCCGTTGTGGCGGGCGCATGCGCCCATGAACAACTCCTTCGAAAATACATTTGTCCATGAAGGTCACGAAGGAACACGAAGAAAAAAATCTTCGTGAATCTTCGTGTTCTTGGTGGATATTTTCATCCGTCGTGGCGGACGATTATGCCCGTGCCCCCCTTGGAACAGATATCTTCAACAGTCAAAAATTTTCATTTTCCAGTGGTGTTGCGTCGTTTTTCTGTTCAACCGACTCGGTAGCAGAATGGACGCTCTGCAACAAGTGGGTTTACACGCCAGGGCTTGACTTCACTCATCTCCCTGCTTCCCCTTACTCCGCCACGCGGGGAGAGAAGAGGGTATGAAGGGGTGGGGCAATATCTCGCGGGCAGCGTGTCCACTTGTCTTTCAATGGCACGCCAGTTCAAAATGAAAGTTTGTGCCCATGCTGAGTAAGAGGATTGTAACACAGAATGAGAGTATTCGGTAATTCGGGAGAGATGACTTGACCGCAGAAAAAGAGTAGATATAGGCACAGATACACCACTCACTGGAGGTCTTATGTCAAACTCACCCGCACTTGTTGAGGTTCAGTCCAATCTCTTGACTCCGCCTTGGACGGACTTGTGTCAACTCCTTGTCAAGTTGATCAAACACCTATGGGTGAATCCAAGCGAGTTCTTGATCACGACCCATGCCCTTGCCATCGCAGGGTGGGCCGTGGGACTCTGGACACCTCCGCCCCACGTTGCCTGCCCCCTCGCGGCGCGGTCCCAAGAGATTCTACCGAGACCGTAGCGTGATCGTTATGGCGCTGATCCATGTCGCATGGCAACTGAGCTACGAATGAGGTCGTGGACTACTTTCGGGCACATGCTGACGCTGCCTCCGCTGCAGGCTTTGCCCCAGGGCAGGTCATCAGCGTCGGGCAATACTGGGAGCGGCGACGGGCTTTGGGCATCCTCCCCTTCTGGTTTTTCTTCGTCGGAATGGTCTGGCAACTGATCCGTTTGGCGGTGATTCAAGGTACAGATGTGATTATGGATGCCACGACCCAACGCACGTGGTTTCACGACGACCCCGAGGCGGGCTGGAGTTTTCCCAAGCCCTGGAAGGGCTCGGTGTGGGGCTAAAGTCCATACGCTGGTGTGCCGGTGGGCGCAATTGCCCGTTATGTTTCTAATCACCTCCGCCAATCGGTAGGAGTGCTTGGTCGCTATCTCGTTACTCACCTTGGCAGTGGTCTTTTTCGGTTTCTCCATCAAGATCGTGCGAGCGGATGCAGGCTATTTTACGACGCCAATTTTGAATTTCATTCATACTGTTCTGGGGGCGGG
>DAOTYB010000065.1:0-2337 GCA_034435315.1 Anaerolineae bacterium
GGACTGGGGCTCGGCGTGGGGCTCGGCGCTGGCGCGGGCTTGGGCGCAGGACTCGCGGGAATGATGGCGCAAGCCATGCAGAGCGCGCAACAACCCGCCAAAACTGCCGCCGCCACCGTCATTTGCTCCGCCTGCAATACCGCCAACCCTGCCGGCGCGAAATTCTGCAACAACTGCGGTGCCCGCTTAGGCGGGGGCACCATCCAGTGCCCCACCTGTGGCACCGAAAACCCGGCAGGCGCCAAGTTCTGTAGCAATGATGGCACCAAGTTAGCCTAGCCAGTCAGGTCACATCACGACCACACAAAAAAAGACCCGAAGGGTTCTACCCTTCGGGTCTTGCGTTTGGACTAGAGCGCAAAGTGTGTCGCCTGCCCTGCGACAATGTACCACGTGACGAACAGGGAATTGATGAACGCGCCCACGTAAATCTTGCCCGTCTTGTGATAAAAGAACGTCGAGATGAGCGCGACGATAATCAGCAAGGGGACGAATTGAAAAGCGATGATAGTGCGCAACGGCTCACCCGCGTTGAAAGCGAACAGCGCCAGCGTACCACCGCCAAAGAAGGGTATGTATTGGTACACGATCAAAGCGATAAAGCCGATGCACAGCATCACCGCATTGATCAACATCTCGCGTCCCACACTACCATTCACGCGCAATTGACCGTGCAACACGGTGCTCAGCGTAAGGAAGAAGAACGTGAACGGAATCACATAGCCGAGGAAGATCTGGAAATGCATGAAACTCATCGGCTTGAGCGCGAGCACCCACAGGCGAAAGTCCACCTTGAGCCACCAATCCGCCAGCGACAACAGCAGATGCCCGGTCGTAACGATGATGATCGCCAGTAACAGCGATTTACCAATCTTGCCCCATTCTAACTTGCCTGCCCACGTCAGACCGTAATTCACCGCAGTCGCGCCCGTCTTTTTGTTGATAACAAAGTGCCACAATGTAAACAGGACGAGCGAGACCAAGCCATTGAAAACTGCCCAGCCCATCAAGCCGGTGGTGATATTTTGTGGCCAGATCGGCGTTGTGCCAATCATCGGCCAGAAGGTGACCGGCGAAGTTGCTGAACTGGGCTTGACCCAATCGCTGGTAGTGTATTGCGCCCAAAAGTACGAGCCAACGGGAATGGCGACGGTAATCAAGGCGGCAATCCACCAGCCGATTCCTTTCACGCCCTTGAATTCCGGCAGCGGTTCAGCCAACGACTTGAAAAAGTTTGTCCTGAGCAAGAGCGCACCGTAGGGGAAGAAAAAGAGCACCAGACCGATAAAAGCAACGAACGTGCCAAATTCTTTCCACATCCAGATTTGATCGGAGGGCGGCAAGTTGTTTCCCCCCTTCAGCGTCATCTGGAACCATTCGATCGCGTTGCCAATCGCTTCGGGCGAGATGTGCGCCTGCGGATGAGTAACCGGCGGCATATACAACTTGCGCGCGGTGCCTTCTTCAATCGAGCCGTACAATTTCCCCACCTCGACCGGTTCGGTGGTGCCAAAGAGTGTTTGCAGTTTCTTGGTCTTGACAATATCGCGCGGGATGGGCGCACCCCACATCAAGTTCGAGAACTCGTCGTACAGTGAAAAGATGACGGCAGTGTTGCGTGGAAAAGTCACCGTGCCCGTCATCCCGCCGAACGTGCCGGTCGAAGAACCAACCAGCACGAGCGAGGCGTACTCGCGGGTCAACGTCTGCGCCGCGATCACCGATGCCCAACCACCCATCGAGTGTCCTTCCAAACCGATATTGTTCTTGTCCACGATGTCCAGAGTGCGCAGATAGCGCAAACCATCTGGACCACCAAAACCGTTAGCGAACGCTGGTGGCGCGGAATAGCCATGCCCGGTTTGATCAAGCGCGAGAACCACATAGCCGCGACGTGCAAACTCGATGGCGAAACCATCTTGCGTCTCGCGCGAGTTGATATAGCCGTGAATTGCAACGATGCCAGGAGCCGGCGTCTTTGCCGTCGCCGTCTTGGGGACGTACAGCAGCGCACTCATCATTGTTCCATTGGTTCCAACAAAACGAACATCGCGTACGGCTACGGTACCCCCATTGGTTTGCACCCACGCCGCCAGTCCGGCACCCAACAGGATGAGTGCCAGCGCAAGCAGTAGAATGTACTTTAAACGCGTCGAGTTGTTCATCAGGTCCTCCTCATGTGTGGGCAAATTTCAAATCTGCCCTACGTGATCTGCATTTTCATCCAAAAGTTAGTGTCATTGTAACTACTCAGCCACGAACATCACTCGCTGTCGGTTAGAAACTGACGGCTAACGCAAGCCGATGGCTGAGCCTGAATTTCACCGTCGTTGTACG
>DAOTYB010000066.1:0-11675 GCA_034435315.1 Anaerolineae bacterium
ACGCGTCAACTTAAGCGGGGAATGCCGCATTACAACCCTCCCCTCTCCCAAATTCAGGCGAAGGAGGGGGCGAGGAATGGAGCAAGTGCCAGCCTTAAGTTGACGCATATGGGGCTATGGGGTGGGGTTTGTCGCGATTGATAGCACGGCTGAGTAATTACAAGATTTTGTGATTGTGAAACTCAAATGCACCCCTTGCGACTCACATCACGGTTTTCGGAGTGGGATCGTCGCGGTAGGGGTAGCCGCCGGTGATGGAGTGAGCGTCGCGGTGGGTGAGGGGAGAGGTGTGACCGGTATGGCTGTGGGCGCGCGGGTGACGGTGTGTGTCGGCGTGGCAACGCTGGTGGGAGGCGTCGTGGAGGTGGCTGTTGCTGTCGCCGTCGGGAGTTGTGTTGGCGCGCGCGTGGAGGTAAGCGTCGGTGGCAACGCGGTTGCCATCGGCGTCGGTGTGGAGGTCGGTGGTAGCACCGTTACGGTTGGCGGTGGTGTTGATGTCCGCGTGGGAGTAAGTGTGGGTGGCAACGCGGTCGCGGTGGGCAATGGCGTCGGCGTGCGTGTGAACGTCGGCGATAGGCGTAGCGTAGGAGTGGGCTTGTTCACCACGAACACTTTGACACGGCCACCAAAACTCTGCCCGGCGCGATCGTACATCGCCAGACGAATGGTGTACGCGCCATCAGGGAATTGCGTGGTGTCCCAGATTGTCAAGACCCCGTCCTGAATTTGTGAACTCCCCGTTGTCAACAAAATCCAGTGCTGCGGTTCGTGCCCAAAGCCAATCTGAATCGTGTAACGTTCAAAGTTGGGCATTTGCACCGTGCCGATAATCGGTACTTTGCCGGTGAGGTAACTTGCCTCGCGCGGCGAAGTGATGGTCATAAACGGTCGTGGCGCAGGAGTGACTGTGGGACCCGTGGGAATCGGACAGTTGGGGCTGTACTCGGTGGGCGGTTGTGCGATGCTGTGTTCGATTGCCCATTGGCGTGCCTCGGGTGGATAGACCGCGAAGATTTTTTCTTCGATTAAATCAGGGCACAATTCCGTCGCCAACAGTCCGTTCGTGCGATCAATCTTGATTTTTTGCCAGACGTTATCCGGATCTTTGGGTGCTTGTTCGGCAAGGAAAATTTCCGTGTGACGATGGTCAGGCGGGCAGTACTCGGTGGGTAACAAGCCGGACTCGTCACACACCTCCACGCGCACCATCCCTGGCGGCATCACAAATTCTTGAATCGGTTTGCCCGCGAGAACGCGTTCCATAAAATTGCGCCACAGAGGTCCCGCGCCGGTGATGCCGCTGACGCGTTCCATCGGCGAATTGTTCGCATTACCGACCCAGACGCCGGTGACCAGGTCGGGGGTGTACCCAATCGTCCAGTTGTCGCGCCAATCGTCGGTTGTGCCTGTCTTGACGGCAGCAGGCCGCGAGAGACGCAAGGTGGCATTTTGCCCAAAGCCGGGTGCGCGCGCGTTCGCATCGCTCAAAATATCGGTGATTTGATACGCATAGCGCGGATCAATGACCGGCGTGCCGCGCGGTGGCTGTGCGCGCAAATCGTAGAGCACGCGCCCTGTGGCATCGGTGATTTTGAGAATCGGTGTGGGCGGCACGCGCACGCCGCCGTTGGCAAAGACCGCGTACGCGCTGGTCAATTCGAGTAGCGTCACATCGCCACCGCCGAGGGTGAGAGCCAGTCCATAGTTTTTGGGATCCTTGAACGTGGTAATGCCAAATTTGCGCGCGGTTTCGATCATCGTCGGTACGGTGACGAACTGTAACGTTTTGACCGCCGGGATGTTGAACGACGATGCCAGCGCGGTGCGTACACTCACCAGGCCGTGTTCGCGTTTATCGTAGTTTTCCGGGATGTAGGGCGGTTGACCGGGAATGGGGAATTCGGTCTTGACATCGGCGATGACGGTGGCTGGCGTCCAGCCCTTTTGGAACGCGGCAACATAGTTGATGGGTTTGATGGCGGAGCCGGGCTGACGCAGCCGAAGCGCCACGTTCACCTGACCATCAATTTGTTTATCGAAGAAATCCACGCTCCCCAGCATCGTGAGAATTTCGCCGGTTTTTGGATCGAGTGCCACGAGCGCGGCGTTGGTGACGTTCTTACCTTTGAGACCCTGAATCTGTTTGCGTGCTTCTTCTTCCGCGATGCGTTGCATCTTCCAATCGAGTGTCGTGGTGACGTGCAGACCACCCTTGTAAACCACTTCGGGACCGTATTGCTCCTCGAGCAGTTGGCGCACATAGACGACGAAATGCGGGGCGCGAATTGCCACGCGTTGATTACAGCGCTGCTGAAACGCGTCGGATTTGAGGCGGTGTGCCATCTCGGTGGTAGCGGCGTGCATTTGTTCGCGGGTGATATAGCGCGCCTCGAGCATCAAGCCCAGGACGGTACGTTGGCGCGCCAGCGCGCCATCGGGATTGGCGCACGGGTCCCACAGCGCGGGCGCCTGCGGCAAGCCGGCCAGTAGCGCGGCTTCGGCAAGATTCAGCGCTTCTGCCGATTTGTTGAAATAGATCTGCGCCGCCGCTTCGATGCCGTAGGCCAGATTGCCATACGGAATCGTGTTCAAATAGTATTCGAGGATCTGGTCTTTGGAATAACGACGCGTGATTTCAATCGCCAGGATCGCCTCGCGAATCTTGCGTTCGAAGGTGGGTTCGGATGTGATAAGCGTGTTGCGCACCAGTTGTTGCGTGATGGTGCTACCACCGCCAGCCACCGGTTTGCCATAGCGCAAATAGTAGTAGAGCGCGCGCGCGATACCACGCGGATCAATGCCGGTGTTGGAGTAGAACGTGGGGTCTTCGGTAGCCAGCGTGGCTTGTTTGAGCACCAGTGGGATTTTGGAGATCGGCACGACCGTACGGCGTCCCGCGTTTGGATCGAACACCTCGAACAATAATTCGCCGTTGCGGTCGTAAATTTTGGTGGACTGGGCAGGGGCATAGCCTGCCAGACGTTCGGGAGCGGGCAGGTTCTGGGCAAAATACGCATAGGCGCCGATCGTGCTGACCATCGTCAAACATGCCACCATAATCGCAGTAACGGCGGCAAGCGTCACCAGACGCGCCAGCACGTAGCGCTGTGCGCGCGCGGCGCGGGATGCGATCAGGCGCGCCAGGATATTCGAAGGTGAACGAGTGAGCAAGGTGGACATAGGTCGTGTAGCCGCAGGTGCGTTGGATGGTCTGGTCGGGCGACCTGCGGCTCACAGATGAAACGACGTGCGAAGCAAAAAAGTTCCCGCCGGCTGACTAGCGCGGTACAATGTCGAAGGCGAATTGTCGGCGAATCAGCCACCACAAGAGGAAGAGGACGCCCAGTTGCAGCGCGGTGTTGATCGTCCCCATCTCTTGCACACCCGGGAGGAGAGGAAGCATAATATAAAAGATACCGATGATGACAACGTGCATCGTGTAACTGTACAACGAGTTTTGCCCCAGCGGCAACAAGAACCAGCCTAACGCCGCGCCTAGCGGTTTCCAGAAAAAGGTACAGAACAGATAGGCAAATTGGAACACGATAAATGTTGCCAGCAGGCGACCCGGCGCTACGGTGCTCTTGTCAAAAAGTGTCGAAACGACCCACTTGACATCTATGCCGGGATACAGACGCGCGAGCACACTGACCTCCGTGGAATACAGGTGCAACAACCAGATGAAGAGAAGCGCGGCAAACAAAAAGTAGGGCCATTTCGGCAGCACACTCAGGCGTGCATAGATTGCCTGACGATGATACCCAAAAGCCATTGCCCAGAAGAAAATCAACTGCCACGCCGGCGGATGAAACGTGGTGTTACCGATGATCGGTGCAAAGATGAATTGATCTCTGGAGTACTGGAAAAAGAGCCAGATAGCAAACGAACCCAGCAGTAACAGACGCGTATGATTCCGATAGAGCAACCACAACCCCAGCGGTGCAAATGCCATCAAAAAGGTGTAGAGCAATGGAATATCCGCCAGATAGTACGTCTGTCGCAAGAGAATCACGTTGATCGTGAACTGGAGTGGATCACTGAGATCAACACCTCTGGACCATGGCAATTTGTAGAAATCAGAGACGATGGCGAACCCGAGCGTCATCACGATTGTCAGGCGATACAGTGTCCACGCGCGCTGGAGGGCTTTGCGGACTGCCGCACGCAAACCCTCCCTGCGCGCAATCCCACCATACACAATGCCAACGACCATCCCGGAAATGAGCACGAATGCTTCAGCACCTGAGGTGAAAAAAGTATTGTTGCCCGTGATGAGATAGAGCCACGAAGAGCCGCCAAAATGATCCACGACCATCACGAACACGGCAAAGCCGCGCAACAAGTCCAGCCGTAAATCGCGATGTTCGGTAGCGGGATAGCGCCAACTTTCCAGCAGCGCGCGTAGCCGCGCCACCAGTTCTTGCCGGTTGCGCCGCAAGACCGCAATGTTATTCACTTGAGTTTGATGCTCAACCAACTCACTCATTGCAGAGACTATCTGGCTTGTGATGACTATTTTACTTTATCCACTAATCCGTGTGTGGTATAACACATCATCGTAAAATTAACGTAAAATGAATTTACGCTCAATGGCACATAAGAAACGTATGCCAACTATATCCTCGTCCGCCTGTCCCCCTAACAAATGTAGGTTTTTAGTAAAGAGATGTGTGGGCGGGCAGCCCAGCCGCCTGCCTACACACACATTCCTGCGCTTGCATTCTATCCTTTAATCACCGCCAGTGGTTCCAAGCGTACGACTTTGCGGCTGATGCCGGCGCGATGCACAACGTCCACCACGCGCGAAACGTCTTTGTATGCCTGCGGTGCCTCTTCTGCCAGACCCGACATTGACCCAGCGCGCACGACAATCCCGCGCGCTTCGAGTTCCTGTCGCAAGACTTCGCCGCGCACAGATTTTTTGGACTTGGCGCGGCTAAAGACGCGTCCGGCACCGTGACAGGTCGAGCCAAACGTTTCTGCCATCGCTCTGGCAGTGCCCACCAGGACGTACGACGCGGTACCCATCGAGCCGGGAATCAGAACAGGCTGACCGATGGTGCGCAAGTCGGCGGGCAACCCGGCGGCGCCGGGACCAAACGCGCGCGTCGCGCCCTTGCGATGCACGCACAACTTGACGCGACGTCCCTCTACCTCGTGCTCTTCGATTTTGGCAATGTTGTGCGCCACATCGTAAATCTGGAACAAATCAAAATTCTTGACCTTTCCCGCGAGGACCTCTTCGAACGAGCGTCGGACATGGTACGCCAGAATCTGGCGGTTGGCAAACGCAAAGTTGGCGGCGGCTGCCATCGCCTTGAAATACGCTTGTCCCTCTGGCGAATCGAAGGGCGCGCACGCCAGTTCGCGGTCAGGCAGTTCGATCTTATAGTGGCGCACCGCGCGCTGAAACTCGTTCACATAGTCGGTGCAGACTTGATGCCCCAGGCCGCGCGAGCCGCAATGAATCTGCACGACGATTTGACCGGGGAACAAGCCAAACGCCTCGGCGGTCCTGGCGTCGTACACCTCAGCCACGTGATCAATTTCGAGAAAGTGATTGCCCGCGCCCAGCGTACCCAGTTGCTCGCGCCCGCGCTCGCGCGCACGCGCCGAGACCGCGCTGGCGGCAGCGCCGGGCATACAGCCAAATTCCTCCGTGCGATCCAAATCCTCGCGACGCGCATAGCCATTTTTGAGTGCCCATTCTGACCCGCGCTCGAGCACCTCCTCCAGTTGCTTTGCCGTCAGCGGCACGCTCCCTTCCGAGCCGACGCCGCTGGGACAGTTTTTGTAGAGCGCGTTCGTCAGGTCGCGAAGATGCGACGCAATTTCGTCCTTGTGCAGATGGGACGCCAGCAAGCGGACGCCGCAATTGATGTCGTACCCCACACCGCCCGGTGAAATCACGCCATCGGGCGCGCGCGTGGCGGCAACTCCCCCTATCGGAAAGCCATACCCTTGATGAATGTCCGGCATCGCCAGCGCGTACTGGACCACGCCGGGCAATGTGGCTGTGTTGACCAACTGTTTTACCGAGTCGTCTTGTAGCGCGTCTTCCAGCAGTTCATTGCTCGCGTATAGACGCGCCGGTACACGCATATCGCCGCGAAACTTTTGCGGCACCTGGTATACGCAATCACTGATGCGTTCGAAATCTTGTTTGGTAACCATTATCTACCTCCCTCAGGACGACGAATGACGAATGACAAATGACGAAGGACGAAGGACGAACGTCACACATCCACCACGATAACGGCTTGCCAGCCCTCGGTAGTTTGTTGAATGACCAGATTGTGATACGTCACCGCTTTGATGATCTTGTCGAGGTGCTGGAACGGCACGCCGAACGCGCGCGCGCGCAATTCCGTTGGTGTGAGTGTGCTAATGTCGCAACGTGGGTACATCTCCCGATGCACCTCTTGCAACCACAACAGTTCGGTGAGCCAGTTGACCAGCAGCGCTTCGTAATCGAGCGCGGTGATGTGAATATCGCGCGCGGTTTCGTGAGCAGTGGGACGCGCGCGCGCACCTTCCAGTTCAAAGAGCGCGTACGCGGCATTCGCGAACAATTCGCGCAAATCCTTGCCAAACGCACGGAACGACCAGTCCGCTGTGTGAGGAATCTCTTCAAAACGTTTCATCGTGCTGGCAATGATGGTACTCACTTATTGCCTCTTCGTCAAGGTAGGGCGGAGGTCAACTTTTGTTTATCCGTGCATCTTGTTGTATACTATCTCCACCATTTCCAATCTCCAATCTCCAATCTCTAACCCTCTGACCATGCATCTCAAACACCTCGAACTACACGGATTCAAAACCTTTGCCAATCGTACGCATTTCGTTTTCGATCATGGCATCACCGCGATTGTTGGACCGAATGGTTCGGGCAAATCGAACATTGCCGATGCGGTGCGCTGGGTGATGGGCGAACAAGCGTACTCGGAACTGCGCGTCAAAAAGACCGAGGATGTGATTTTCACCGGTAGTGCCACGCGTCCACGAATGGGAATGGCAGAAGTGACAATGACGCTGGAGAACCCCGAACCCTGGACGCTCCCCAACCACGAGGTTACCGGGAACACGGAGGAGAATGCCAGACCCGACCCGGTGACCGAATTGCTCCGCTCGAATCCTTCCGAGATAACGATTAGTCGCCGCGCCTATCGCGATGGCGGCAACGAATATTTCCTCAACGGCGCGCGCGTGCGCTTGCGTGACATTCTGGAACTCCTCGCGCACTGGGGCCTGGCGCGCAACACGTACGCCGTCATCGGACAAGGGCTGGTAGATCAGGCACTCTCGCTACGTCCCGAAGAACGTCGCGCGCTCTTTGAAGAAGCGGCAGGCATCGGCTTGTATCAAGCCAAACGTCAGAACGCACTCGCCAAACTGGCCGAAACGCAACAAAATCTCCTTCGCGTCAACGACATTATCAACGAAATCGCGCCGCGCCTGCCGACGCTGGCGCGTCAGGCAGAACGCGCCAGACATTACGATACGCTGGTCAAGACGCTCGATGAGAAATTGTGTGTGTGGTACGCGTTCCACTGGGCACGCGCGCAACATCACCTGCAGGAGGCAACGCAACGCGAAAAGCGCGCGCGCGAAACCCTGAACGCGCGGCGCGCGCACGTGCAAGACCTTGCCGCGCAACTCGCACAACTGCGTCGCCAGGGGCAAGAACTACGCGCGCAACTCGCCGAGGCACGCCGCGCGCGCACTCAACTGGAACAACAGTATACCACTGTCTTGCGCGAATTAGCGGTACTTGCCGAGCGCTTGCGTTTTACGACCCAACAACTCGACGAGGCGCGCGCGGAAATCGCAGCGCTCGAAGAATCCCGGCGCGCGTACGCGCAGCAAATCGAACAACTGGCACAGGAACGCGCGGCAAAAGAACACCAGCGCGACGATGCCGCTCAGCGGCTCGCGGACACCGAAAGATTGTTGCACGAACACGAGCAACGCGCCGCGCAGGCAGAGACACTGGTCGAAGAGAGTCAACCCGAAATTCGTCATCTGGCAAAGCAACTCGCCGTGCTCAGGACGCGCCTGGGCGTGTACGAAGAGGGCTTGCGCACTGCCGCGCGTTTGAGTCTTCAGGCAGACACGCTCACCTCGCTTGAATTCAAACGTGCCGAAGCGGCACGCGCGGTCCAAGCCGCGCGCACACAATTGGCGGAACAGCGCGCCGCGTTGACGCTTGCCGAGCGTGACGTGGCGAACGCGCGCGTAGCCGAAGAGACGGCGCGCCGTACGCTCGCGCAATTCGACGCGCAAAGCGCGGCAAAGACGCGACGACTGGAGGCATTCACACGCGAGGCGCAAGCAGTGCGGGCACAACATCACGCCGCGCAGACCCAAGTCGAGCACACCACGCGCGCGCTGGCCGAAAGCGACCAAACGCTTGCACCGCTGGAGGCGCGCCTCGCCGAAATCGAACGCGCCCAGAGCGAGTTGGAAGAGCGCGAGGCGCTTGAACGCGCACGTCTCGCCGAATTCGAAGAGACGCACAATCGCGCGGTGCTGGAAGCAGAACGCGCGCGCGCCGAGATCGCGCGCTTGCAAACCGAAATCGAAGACGACCTCGCGTCCGGACGCGTGTTCGCGCCGACGATAAACATCGTCCCGCCAGAGGAATCCCCGCCAGGTGAGAGCACAAGTCCATCTGAAACCAAACTCGCGGACGCAACGAATGGCGCGCCGCGCGAGACCACTATCGTTTTCAATGCCGATTTGCCTGCGCAGTTGCGTTTACAGTTGGGGGATGAAGTCGTCGCGCTGCCGGTGGTGACAGAGGTGCCCGAAGGGCTGGAGAAGGAAATTCGGCGGCTCCGCAATCAGTTGAAATACGCCGGCGCGGTGAATCCCAACGCGCCGCAAGAGTACACCGAGTTGAAGGAACGCCACGCCTTTCTCACCGAACAAGCCGCTGACGCGCAGCGCGCGATCGAAAAACTGCATCAGGCAATCACCGAACTCGACCACATTATGCGCGAAAAATTTCAAGCCACGTTTAAAGCGGTCAATGCCGAGTTCGCCAGGTTCTTTACGATGCTGTTCGATGGCGGCACCGCGCGTCTGGAATTGACACATCCCGACGACCTTACGCAAACCGGCATTGACGTGATTGCGCGACCGCCGGGCAAACGCTCCGCACATCTGGCGATGCTTTCGGGCGGCGAGCGCGCGCTCACCGCGACCGCGCTGTTGTTCGCCATCCTTAAGGTTTCGCCCACGCCGTTCTGCGTTTTGGACGAGGTGGACGCCGCGCTCGACGAGGCGAATGTGGCGCGCTTTCGTGACGCGCTCCGTACGCTGAGCACCGATACCCAGTTCATCGTCATCACGCACAATCGCACGACGATCGAAAGTGCAGACGCAGTCTATGGGATTACAATGGGCGAGGATGGTGTCTCGCAGGCGATTTCGTTGCGGCTCGAGGCGGAGTCGGGAGGCAGGAGGCAGTAGGCAGGAGACGGGAGGCAGTGGGGTCAGTATGCGCAATACGCAATACCTATCACGCCTCACATCAAAACTATGCAATCCATTGTGCTTGTTCTCATCGGTCTGGTTCTTTTGACGCTTGGCGCGGAATGGCTCGTGCGCGGTAGTTCGTCGCTCGCGCTCAAATTGGGTGTCACGCCACTAGCAGTCGGACTCACCGTCGTGGCGGTTGGTACCAGTACGCCGGAACTGGCGGTCAGTCTCGACGCCGCGCTTGCCTACAACAGCGCGATCTCGCTCGGTAATATCGTCGGCTCGAACATTGCGAATATCGGTTTGATTCTTGGTGCAAGCGCGCTCATCCATCCGATTGCCAGTCCTCCCCAGGCGCTCAAGCGCGATGTACCGTTGATGCTCGCGATTACCTTTGGATTGATCGTGCTACTCCACGATGGCACATTGGGACGACTCGACGGCGCGTTACTGTTCGGCAGTAGCATCGCATACATCGGTTGGACATACATCAGCGCGCGCAAAGAAAACGCAAACGTGAGTGATGTATCACCCACGCGCCGCGCGCCGTGGTTTGATCTGGGACTGATCGGGGTGGGGCTGGGCGTCTTGATCTGCGGCGCGCACGCGTTGGTGGAAGGTGGGGTCACGCTGGCGCGCGCGCTGGGCATCAGCCCCATCCTCATCGCATTGACAGTCATTGCGGTGGGCACCAGTCTGCCGGAATTGGCAACGGCGGTCGTTGCGTCGCACAAGCGCGTGGCGGATATTGTGCTGGGTAACGCAGTCGGTTCGAACATTCTCAACATCTTGTTGATTCTGGGACTCACCGCGCTCATCCAGCCCATTCACGCGCGCGATTTGCGTCTGCTCGATCTAGGCGCGCTAGTGTTCTTCGCCGTCGTGCTGTTACCGCTGATGCGCGGAGGCAATCGCGTGACACGCGGCGAAGGCGCGTTCTTGTTGCTCGCCTATGCGCTCTATGTGCTCTCGCTGGTGAGGACGGGCTAGACGAAGGACGAAAGACGAACGACGAAAGACGACGGAGGTAACGATGAAACTGGCTGGAGTTTTTCCACCTGTGCCAACACCCTTCGATTCGGAGGGAGAAATTTTACCGAACAAACTCAAAGCGAACATCACGTTGTGGAATCAGACCGGCTTGCACGGTTACGTCATTCTGGGTTCGAATGGCGAAGCCGTGATGCTGACCGAGTACGAAAAAGTCGCGTTGTGGCAAGCCGCGCGCGAGGCGATTCCGCGCGACAAACTGTTTCTGGTCGGCGCGGGAATGGAATCCACGCGCGCGAGCATCGCGCTGGCAAAGCGCGCGGCAGAATCGGGTGCAGACGCAGCGATGTTCGTCACGCCCGGTTACTACAAAGCGGAAATGAAACCCGCGACGCTCATCCATCACTATCGCGCGATTGCCGATGCCTCGCCTATCCCGACTATCCTCTACAATATGCCTGCCGCGACCGGGATTGATATGGATGCCGACACGGTGATTCAACTCGCCGAGCATCCTAACATCATCGGCATCAAAGATAGTAGCGGGAACGTTGCCAGGTACGCCAGTATCGTGCGCGCCGTGCGACCCGATTTTGCGGTTCTGGCGGGTTCGGGTGGTTATATGTATCCTGCGTTGTGCGTTGGTGCGCAAGGTGCAGTGGCGGCGCTGGCGAATGTTGCGCCGCGCGAATGTGTCGCGCTGTATGAAGCGTTCCGCGCGGGATGGCACGAAGAGGCGCGCGCGTTGCAACTGCGTCTGGTGCAACTCAATGCGGCGGTCACTACGCGCTGGAATGTGCCGGGGTTGAAAGCCGCGCTCGAAGAGTTGAATCAAGGTTTTTACGGCGGACCGCCGCGCTTGCCCTTGCGTCCGCTTGGCGAGACCGAGCGCGCGGCGTTGCGTCGGATAATGCGCGAGGCACAGATTATCGCGTAAATCGTGGTAACGGTGTTGCGCCGGGCGAATCAAAGCGCGGCGACAATAACACCGCTCTGTGGCAAGGCAAGGAACTTGTGAGGGCGGGCGGCAAAGCCGCCCGCCCTCACCGCTATACCTTCAACGGTCGCAAACTTTCATTTTGGTTTGCCCAGTACGGCTTGACCCCACTCATCCCCCTGCCCCCTTCTCTCCCCGCGTGGCGGTGAGAGAAGGGGGTGAGGAGGGGAGGTGGCGGGCAGCTTCGCCGCCCGCCACCTCCCCC
>DAOTYB010000067.1:0-3621 GCA_034435315.1 Anaerolineae bacterium
GGACCATCCCATAGGCCGCGACGGCTCGCCCACACGCTCCGTCCCGGTGCGTTCCCGTCACTCATCGTGACAAGGATAGCACACTCCGCACCCAACCGCAACTACATTCTAATAACACAGACGAGCAACCAGCGGTATGTTGTGGTAGGTGGCATGAGAACACTCCTAGCGAAAAGTAGATTCACACTCCAAGTTATACCACAAAAAGAGGTCTGTGGGCACTTCGCTTCTCTATCCAATTTTTAACGTGCGAAATTTAGGCTGAGGGTCGCGATGTCAGCAAGGAATGTGCCCAACGCATCTTCGGTGTGTTCATACCGCGTCGTCATCGCCCGCAAGAGACGCAGATTCGCAATGCGGCGCTTTGCATCAGGGTCTTTTTCGATCCACGCGAGATACCCCGTGCGCTCGAGGACGTAGTCGAAGAATTCGGGCAAGCGTTTCTCTTTTGCAGCACGCGGCAAATCGTCGAAGATCAGATCGGCGAATTCCAGCGCGGCATCCAACACTTTGGGCGGCAGGTCAGTTCGATGGCGCAAGCCCGTGATGGCGACATAGTTCAATTCGGGTTCGCTGCCTTGCAGTTTCTGCAGTGATGCAGGCCCAAGTCCGCGCGGCGGACGATTGATGATGCGTTGCAACGCACCCGCATCGAACAGATCGTAGACCACTCGCAGATACGCGAGCATGTCCTTGACCTCGCGACGCTCAAAGAACTTGAAATCGCCGACGAGCGTGTACGGTAGATCCAGATGCATGAACACCTGCTCCAGAAGTCGCCCCTGCGCGCGCGTGCGAAAGAGCACCGCGCAATCGGCGAGTCCGCAGTAGCGTTCTTCGTCGAGCCGTTTGATTTCACTCGCGATAAAGTTCGCTTCGTCGTAATCCGTGTTGAGTGAGACGACGATGACCGCCGACCCTGCGGTGTTCTCGGTTTGCAAGTTCTCGCGATACGGCAGGTCGCGCACGACCGCTTGCACCGTCGCAAGGATCGTCGCCGTCGAGCGATAGTTTTGCGAAAGGACGATGATCGGCGCGTCGGTAAAATCCTCGCGGAATCGCTGCAGGATGTTGTGAATGTCTGCGCCGCGCCACGAATAGATCGCTTGCACCGGCGAGCCGACACAGCAGAGATTGCGATGCTGCCAGACGAGATGGCGAATGAGTTGATATTGCGCGAAACTTGTGTCCTGGAATTCATCTACACTGACGTATCTGAACAAATTCTGATAGAATTCGAGCGTACCTGGGTTTTGGCGCAGGAGTTGCACACTCAAACGAATCAAGTCGCCATAGTCCACCGCGTTGTTTTCCATCAAGAGTTGTTGATACCGCCGATAGACCCTGGCGATAGATTCCTCAAAGAAATCGCCCTTCACACGAACGAAATCGTCGGGACCATACAAATTATCCTTGGCCTGTTCGATGATCGATGCGACTTGTTCGAGGGTCCAGCGTGTCCCATTGACGTTCACTTCTTGCATCGCGCGATGGAGCAGGCGTTGGGCTTCGATGGCATCGTACACGATGAGTTTGTCGGGTTTGTAGCCGAGTTCGCCTGCCTCCGCCGACAAGAGTTTGAAGCCGAGACTGTGAAACGTCGTTGCGGTGATGTCCTCGGCGGGTTTGCCGACGAGTTCGCTCAAGCGTCGGCGCATTTCCCATGCCGCCTTGCGCGTGAAGGTGATGGCGAGGATGCTGTGCGGCGACGCGCGACCTTGTTCGAGAATGTTCGCGATGCGATAGGTCAGCGTGCGCGTCTTGCCGCTCCCTGCGCCAGCGAGCACGAGGAGCGGTCCGTCAATTCGCTCGACCGCTTGACGTTGTTGCGCGTTCAGAGATTCAATATCGAGCAATGGCTCACCTCTTTTGCACGCGCGTGCAATGCCGACCGCCGACGGACGACCGCCGACCGCCGCATTTTTGCACGCGCGCGCAAAGATTCCGCGTGTGCGCCTCCCGTTCGCGCACGCGGATGTGTCTGCCCGCCTCCCCGACGGCTACGTTCGCCACCAGGGAGGCGGGCGCGCTAACCATTCGTCAACAACGCAACGATGTAACGACACAACAATCCAACAATCCAACGATGTAACTACCCAACTATCCAACGACGCAACGATGCAACGACGCAACAATCCAACGACCCAACTACCCAACGCCCCCACGCTTCTTCCACGCGTGATACCAACGCGAACGCTTGGCGTGCGGCGCGAGGTCTTTGCGCATCACCGCGACCTCGGGTCGCTCGGTTTCCCACACGTCGTTTCGCAGAATCATCACACGATCCAGCGTCCAGCCGCGACCGTTCAAAGCACCGCGATTCGAGAGGGGCTTCCACACTTCGATTCGCCCATCGCCCAGCACAGGGATGAACCCTTCCGTAACGAAATGATCCGCGAGCGGGCGCGCCTGCGCGTAGCGCGCGTTTGCCGCACGGTGCGCGGTTTCGAAAGCGCGATGCGCCACAGGCAAAACCTGATCCGCCACCCCCGCCCGCTCGGCTTCAGCAACGAGTCGCTTGATGCGCCGCACCGCGCCTGGGGCATCGCCGATAGCGTTGAGGCGCGCCATCAAGTCACGCACCGTTTGATGCTTGCGCGCGTCACCAAGCATCTGCTCGATTTCGCTAACCTGTGTCGGCGCCGCGTTCCCCGCCTTTGCCTTTTCGAGCAGAACCTCCGCGTCATCGAGCAAACCATCGTTCACCGCCTGGCGCGCAGCAAGGAGATTCTCCAGCGCGGTCGCCGCAAGGCGTACTGTCTCCGCAACGTCAGGCGCGGCAGATTCGAGTTGCGCCAGGTATTGTTCGGCGAGTTGCAGTTCGAGCGCGTCGGAAATCTGCGCGGCTTGAATTTCCGTCTGCATCTCGCGCACATCCGTTTCGGCAACGGCGAGCGCGTCTTCCAGTTCCAATTGGCGAATGTTGAACGCCAGGTGAATCTTTTCGCGCGTGGCATATAGCGCGTCGCCGGTGAGAAACATTTCCGCGCGGCGTTCCAGTGCGGCGCGCTCACTCGCGAGTCCGTCGAGTTCGGCGCGGGCCTTGCTCGCGCGTTCTTGCGCGGCTTGCAATGCGGATTCCCGCGCCGCGCGTTCGCGTTCGATGCGAGTGCGCGTGTCGTTCAGGTCGCGTAGTGCCGCTTCGATGCGTTGCCGCGCCGCGACAGCGATTTCGCGCTCGATTTCTTCCAACGTTGGTGCGTTCGCGATTTGACACGCGCGCGATTCTGTGCTATATTCGGTTTGCAAATGTGGTATGGCGCAAGCCACTGCAAACGTCCCGAGAGCTGCGAACTCTGGGGCGTTTTTCTTTTCCACTGGCTCGCATACAAGCATGGTTGTGCTATTCATGGTTTCCTCCTGTGAAAATACGACCGCCGACGGACGACCGCCGACCGCCGTTTGACTCCTGACCTCTGTTCTCTGACCTCTGACCACTAACCACTGACCACTAACCACTAACCACTGACCTCTGTCCCCTAGTCGAGGATGTCCGCGAGCAGGTGGTCGAGCAATGCGGGGTTGTGCTTGCGTAGCAGATTGAGTGATGCTTGTGCGTGGGGTGGGAACGCTTCCTCGATTCCATTCCGCGCAAAATCGGCGTACGCGGTCGCCGCGCGT
>DAOTYB010000068.1:0-2866 GCA_034435315.1 Anaerolineae bacterium
GATCCCGACCATTTCTTGAGCATGTATTATGTTGCCAGAATCTATTATGACGGGGGCAATCGTGACCTGGCAGAAAAATGGATGCTGGACGCGCTGGCGCGTATCCCTTGGCGCGATATGCGTGCGGCGTGGTGGATTGAGTTGGGCGATTGGAGGTTGCAGCGGCGTGACTGTGATGGCGCACGCGCAGCATACGCCAGCGCGCGCGAGGCGGGAGCGAAAGAGGCAGCGATTCAAGAGAAAGTAAGAAAGCTGGATGAGTTTTGTGGAGATTCTCGTGAGGGAGTGAAGTAGAAGTATCATGTCCGATAGCACTAGATCCCGATCTGTTGGTATTATTACATATCATTACTTTCATAATTATGGCGCTGTCCTTCAGGCATATGCTCTGAGCGTAGCGATCTCAAAAATGGGACATCAGTGTCAAGTTATTGATTTCCGCCCAGAAGTGGATACATCGCGTTCTTTTGTTTTGCCCAGAAATCCACTCCAGTTGCCAAATGCACTCTTGTGGCTGTTTTTTGGGAGAGACCACCGTCTTTATAATAAGCGTTTTGAGGAATTTATCTCAAAGTATTTGCCTTTGACAGAGCAGTGTTATCGGAGCGCGTTGGCATTGCGCGAGAATCCACCACACTTCGATACTTATGTGTGCGGTAGTGATCAGATATGGCATCCTTTATTGCTCAATAGGGAGTTTGGGTTACCCTTTCTTTTGGATTTTGTGCCTGCTGGTTCTCGTCGAGTCGCTTATGCACCTAGTTTTGGTGTGTCAGAGATCCCTGAGCAATATAGAGCTAAGATGGCAGAACGTCTCATACGTTTCGATGCACTATCTGTCAGAGAGAGTGTGGGACAGACCATTGTGCGGGAATTAATAAATCGTCCCGCCGAACATGTCTTGGATCCTACTTTGTTGTTACAGGCGGAGGATTACTACCGAATTGCCGTTGAACCTAAAAACAAGAAGGACTTTGTTCTCGTTTATCCTATGGAGTTTGGAAAGGATAATGTTTTTTTGCGGTTGGTTAAAATGGCACGCGCACAACTCAAGTTGCCATTCGTTTTTGTGTTTCATGGAGGATATTCAAATAGATGGCTTTCTTTTGCCGACCAGGTGCGTTTCGATGCTGGGCCCAGGGAATTCTTAGGACTTTTAAAGCAAGCGAGTTTTGTGCTTACTAATTCTTTCCATGGCACGGCGTTTTCAATACTTTTTGGCAAGCCGTTTCTCGGTGCCCCACATTCAGCCACCAATGCACGTATTAGTAGTTTGCTAGAACTATTAGAACTGGGGCATCGTCAACTGGTCTATCCCGAGATAATTGTAGAAAAACCAGAATTGTTGGAAAAATGTGATTATTCCCGTGCCCATCAGTTGCTCCAAATAGAAGTGGAGCGCTCTTTGGAGTATCTCAGGAATGCTCTGTGAAAGATTCGTTCAATATGATTACAAAAAGTAAGCCCGCGATTGATTTGATTGGAGAAGCCCGTTGTACTGGGTGTTCTGCGTGCGCTAATGCGTGTAAGCAATCGGCAATAGAGATGATTTTGTCCTTGGAAGGATTCTACCGCCCGCAGATTGATCGTTCCAGGTGCAATGAGTGTGGAATTTGCGTGCAAGAATGCCCAGTACTTGCTACGGAGCGCGGCGACATGACCAGGGCGCCTTGGACGGATCCCAAGGCGTTTGCGGCATGGTCTCGCAATGAAGCGATTCATCTGGCTAGTTCTTCGGGGGGGGCTTTCACCGAGCTTGCGCGATTGTTTATTCAACGAGGGGGTGTAGTATTTGGTTGTGGTTGGACAGATGATTGGACGCCTACTCATGTGATTGCCCGAACCGAGCAAGACCTTGCTTTGTTTCGAGGTTCGAAATATGTCCCAAGTTCAGTTAGTGATGCACTGGCTGAAACCATTCGATTATGCAGGAATGGCACGCCTGTATTATTCAGCGGCACACCCTGTCAAGTTGCCGCTGCGAGGCGACTTGTTACCCAACGAGGCGAGGAGTATTTGACGACTTGCGAGGTGGTTTGTCACGGGGTTCCATCACTGCGTTTGTTCCGTGCATATCTTCAATGGCTTTTTGGAGGAGACGCTGTACGGGAATTCTCGTTTCGGCAAAAGTCGTTGGGATGGCAGACTGTGGTAGCAGTTTCGAGAGGAGGCAGAGTACACCAGGTTCCGCTTGCGGCTGATCCATTTGGACGGCTTGCACTTGTATATCATCTTCCGTTAATGGAAGCGTGTTTTCGATGCGTGTTTTAGAAATTACCGCGTATTGCCGATATAACGCTCGGTGATTTCTGGGGCGTCCCCAAGGAACTGGATAATCCCAAAGGTGTCTCGCTTGTGCTGGTTAATTCGCCCACTGGAGAAAAACTCTGGACTGAGGTGGTAGGCTCGGGATCCGTTGAATCCGCTCCTGTGGATTTGGCGGTTGCTGTAGCGAAGAACCCGCGCACAAAAGGCGGGCATTGGCGAGTGCCGTTGTTGAGGAGACTATTTCTGCAAGATGTAGCACGCGGGTGGTCATTTCGGAAATTGCTATGGAAGTACTATCTGCCGCTCAGGACAATCGAGCGGATTAGAGGACGCGTTGAGTTGTTTCTCAAGCGTTTGGGCTGAGCACTTGATAATGCTGAACCTATGCGCACAACCATAGTTGTTTCTTTACAGGAAAGGGTCGCTCAATATTTTGCAGCAATGCATATTGAGAATTGGATTTCAGGAAGACGCAAGACCATTCAATCCATTAGCATGGTTGCATCAGCGAACCTGCTGGGCATGGTGCTGGGGGTTGTTGGCTCCCTGGTGCAAGCGCATTTCATTGCCCCCGATGATTTAGGATTTGTGCGCAAGT
>DAOTYB010000069.1:0-10930 GCA_034435315.1 Anaerolineae bacterium
GGCAAGTCATAGCCCAAAAGAGCAATACTGGGCGCAAGCAAGGGAGCGTTTGGCAATGAATGAACTGGCGCTACCTTGGGCGAATCTAGCGGTCGGGTAATTTCCACCGAGCCCAGCAAGAGGGCGGTGGATCTGGGCTGACCATGTGTATCGAGCACTGGATAGCGTTGCAGTGTTTTGTCTTCATAGACGCCTAGATACAAATTGTAAAGCCCCGGTGGTACGGCCGGCAAGATAGGTAAAATGTGATACGTACCGGCTGCTTCGTTTTGTTCCCAAACGCGATAAAAGGGATAGCGATCACCCACCAACAAGTCGTCGCTTTGTCCGACAAGATGTCCGTCTTCATCCGTGAGATAAAGTGTGGTTTTCAAATCAAAGTCAATCGGAGTCTGCGCTTGCCAACGCAACACGACCCAAGCGTTATGTCCTGAAGGCACCTTTTTCTCCTCGAGTGCCGCTGGGAATTCGTTGTTTTGTGTTGCCGTGCGTCCATAGGCAACCCCAGTTAATCGGACTTTGCCACCAAAAGAGGTATCTAAGGATGTGAAGGTGGTTGCTATGTGGTAATCTATACCATGAAACAGTTCATATGTAGTATAGATCATCCTGCCGCCATCATTTTCTTCTATCGCACGACCATATTTGCTTAGCAAAAAGTTGAGCAAGCGTTTGGGATCTCCATAGAAATAAATACCTTCGGGTTGTAGTAGCTCGTTCTTCCAACGTATAAGATGCGCTTTGTTGCAACCCTTTGTCAGATTCTGTAATTGATTGGGAGCGCTGCTATCTGAAACTATCAATCCGTACTTTGCTGCTCCAACATAGAGAAACTCAACTGGATAGTTGCTCGGATATGGCATGAATATCGAAAATGCCGGATGAAGTGGCAAGATCCAAACCGTATCAGATTGTCCGTGCAAACTCATCGTATGCGCAAGTTCAGTAAAGTAAACTTGGAAACTATTGCTAGGATTGTTATCACGCCAAGCAGAGAAGTAATCCTGCCAATCAGTCATCGCGCTGAATAATAGAAATGGGAGTGGCAACCATACCGCAAATTGGCGCACTAGTCCCTTTAGCCGCTCTCCTACAGACAACATTGTTAGCACGGATAGTAGATAAACGGCAGGGATCAGTCCCAAGGCGCGCAAGGTGTGTGGTAACCCAGAGGCAGTAAGAATCACTGGGAAAGAAAGAACAATGAACCAAGTTAATACAAACAAATGGGGTAATGATTTCCAACGCACTATCGCCAACAACAATCCTCCTGCCATCCAACTCGCTAAGAAAAAATCCATCACGGGGCGTCCCGCCGGATTATGCCGCCAGTTTGGATCCCCTGTAATGGCAAACATCTTGGCTGTTTCGATTGCGCTTGTTGTGATAGCCAACATGGGATTTCCCTGATTGTATTTTGGATTGAAAACTGAAACATCCGCCGCGCGCCCAAGAAAACTTTCGGGATGCATGAGAAAATAGAATCCCAAAGGAGCAAAGACCAGCAAGGCAGAGAAACCAATGATGAGTATGCCGAGTACGATTTTTTTGAACTGTGCACTGGATTGCCTCGTTAAAGCACCAGCGATAGCCACAATGACAATCAACACTGGCACAAAACGACCAGCGATATAAGTGTAAAGACAACCACCAACAAAAACACCACAGAAGATTAGATCTCTCCAAGGCAATGATCGTGTATTTTCCATTTTGCGCCAGGCACGCCAGAACCAGGCAAACGCCACACTTGCCAACAAGGGCAACAGAATCGCGCGATAACCAATCCGGCTAAAGTTGAGGTGCCAGTAAGAAAATGTCACAAAGAGTGCCGTCCAGAGTGCCAACCAATGCGCCTTGAATTCAGTTCCAATAAATGCCTCTTTAACCATCCAGTAGATTGCTGGCACGGTGAGAGCGCCAACAACCGCTGATGTTGCGCGCAGGGCAAAGGGCGTTGCACCTAGCAAGGCAATCGAAATGGCTTGCAGGTAAATGAAGAGCGGCTCGCGTCCATTGTTCCGCTCAAAAAAGATCGAGAATCGGCCCGATAGAATATCAAGCGCATCTACACCATTAGCGGCTTCGTCGTAATGCAAGCCGGGAGGTAGTTCAGCAAGTTGGTAGAGCCGCACTACCAGTGCTAAAATCGTCAAACCAACAATAAGAAACCATTCGGTCGAAAAGTGCCGTTGCATCTTATTTCCCCCGTATCTCTATTTGTGTCAAAATAATCCGATCACCCGGCAAAAGGTGTGGCGCTTGGTGTACTCTTAGATTCCTCCCGTCAATAGAGTACATCCCCACCAACAGTCGATAAGTGCCAGCTGGAATTTGATCATCCAAATACATTTGTTGTTCATCCTCAACTAGTTCGCCGGGCTCCCAGCGAGATGTTAAACTATAGCCGTGGATGGGCATGTTGTCGCCTTGACCCACTTTGGTCGAACCATCTGGTTGAACAAGATGCAAAAACACGGTATAGTCACCTTGCGGTGTTTGTTGTGTCAACCAGTACAATTTCAATGTCAAGGTATCTCCTGGATGATATTCAGATTTGGGCAAATGATAACCGAGCAAGTGAATTTCATCTTGCAGATTAGCGGCATAGGCAAGGGGGCGCGTGGACGGCGCGGGAAATATCTGATGAAAGGCTATAACAGATAGAAACGTCGCAACGACGATAATAAAAACAATTCGCCAACTGCGCCTGAGCAGCCCAACCAGTGAAACCAATAAAGCCAATAACGATAAACTATTCGCCATCAGACGTAAAGGAGTCTCCTCAAATTGTACCACGACTTCATACTCGCCGGCGGGGAGATCTGCAGTTACCAGTCCAAAGTCTCCATCGGGCCTAGTTGAAACCGCCTGCCCATTCACATAGGCTTGCCAACCAGGAAAATAGAGCCGGTGTAGGCGTAACGGAAATGGACCAGCTGCTTTGACCCGAAGACGTACATGGAATGGACTGGCTTCGATTACCTGCACCGCAGGAGCGATGCTGAGAGGCGACAAAGTTGACTGCGAGTCTAAACGTGGTTTGACCAAGTCTTCGCTGAATTGTTTTATCCAGATTGGCAGATAATCACTAAACAGAGCAAAACCAATACGACCGCGCTCAAATAAATCTTCACGGCTGACCTGAGAACTCGAAAAGTCATACCAAATCCTAGATAAAGAGGGTGAAAGACGGTACAGGCTAGCGATCCCCATGAGCACGATCAGGAGTACCATAACTAGTCTTCCGCCCAAGCCGGTCAAACGTTTCCAGCACAGTAATGCGCCAATCAGTAGCGCAATACAAAAGGAGGCTATCCCCAACAATCGCCATGGGAATTGAATAAAACGTACCAACGGAATACCAAGCCAGAAGGGAGCACTTGTCTCCCATTGAAGAAAAAGAATAACAATTACCACTCCTGTCAGGACGATCAAACTTGAACGCAACTTGCCCGTTTGAACGGCTATGCCCGCTATAGCCACTGTGCCAAGCACTGTTTGCCACAAACTTAATCGAAAGCGACTAGGACCCCAATAGTCAAATGCCAACTCGAATGATATTAAATCGCTTAACATAACCAGACTATCTTCCGGTCGTGTTCCTTTCCCTAACATCATAGACTCAACTTGGACATAGCCGCGTTCTCCTAACGCTGGGAGCCAATAAAAAGCACTTAGACACAGCCCTAGAATCAGAGCCAGACCAAGGAGAGGAATCGCACCCCAACTTTTTCTCTTCCAAACAAGCACAACGAGATGTATCAGTATAAATGGAATTGAAAACAACGCTGTGATGTTGTGAGCGAGCACCAATAGCGCGAGCAGAAAAGCCGCAAGCCAAAACTCACGCTCCTTCTGCTCATCAATGAGACGATGCCACATCCAGGCAGTCCACGGTAACAATGCCAATGCACCCGTCTCGGCAGCGGCACCTCGTTCGTAGATGTTACATAAAAGGTAGGGTGCAAATTGATAGGCCGCCGCACTGACCAATGCAGCACGACGATTCTCAAAAAGCCAATGGGCATAACCATACATACCCAGGCCAGCTAAGAACAACGATAAGGAAAACACAATCTTGGTTGCCTCGACAAGACCAAAGCCAGCCCAGTGAAATACAACGGTTACGTAACTGACAAGCGGAGGATAGAACTGGAATAACGGCGCGGTATAGGTGAAGTTGAGATTGATACTTAAACGTGGAAAAAAGATGTGGTGGCGCCATGCTTGATCCAGTTCAAACACTCGATAAATTCCCATCAGCATATCAGCCGCGCTGGAGATGCCGGGTTGCCAGAAATTCCAAATTGCTATGACGGTTCCAAACCCTACCAAGAGCAAACCTGGAAGATCAATCCAGCGTTTCTGGGAAATACGAGTTGACATGATAGACATACAATCTTTTCCCCTCACCGAGTATTTACAAACACCTCGCCCACCATCACCACCTCCCCCACCGCGCGTCCGTTCGCATCGAAAATCGGTAGCCACTCCCACGCGCCAAAGCGATGCACGCCCGCGAGCAACCGATACCGCCCCGGTGCCACCTCGTCGCCCAGCGTGATGCGATGCCGCGCGGCAATCACATCACCCTTGCGCCACAGATCGGTGCTATCGCGCCCCGCCGAAGGTGTGCCATCTTTGCTCCACACATCGTCATCGTTCGCGCCCTTTAAACGCAAGAACAACCAATAATCCTCGCGCGGGTCGGTCAACGCTTGCCAATACATCATCAGATATGTCGTCTCGCCCGGCGCCAGTGTGTCGCGTTCGATTTCCCAGCCCAGCAAACGCAACTGCCCGCCGAAATCAAACCCGGACTTGCGCGCCGAGTGTGGCACATCGTTCAGCGATAAACGCGGCGATGGACTGTAGAGCGGCAGCAGAAAACCGAACAGCACGATGGCGCCGAACGCGAACATTCCACCGCTTATCACGCGCGTAAACCACTCGTGCCGATGCGCGGGAATCCACGCCGCCAAGCCCGCCACAAAAAAGATGTTGATCGCGCCAAGCGCAGGGTACGCGAGTCGCGCTTGATCTGTTCCCTGATTCGTGTTCGCCCACACGATCAGCAACAACGCGATGAGCGTGAGGTACAACGCGAGAAACCACGTCAGGAGGCGGGAGGACGGAGGACGAAAGACGAAGGACGAAGGACGAAGGACGGAGGACGGAGGACGAAGGACGAAAGACGAAAGACGGAGGACGAAGGACGAAGGCAGGAGTCCCGCAATGGCGATAAGTGTGAGTATGCCAAAAGCGATGTAAATTGGCGCAGGCATTTGCACATGAATCGCACCGCCAAAGCGACCCCAGAACGATTGAAAGAAACTCCACAGCCACGCGGGGTACTGCGCCAACGCCATCGGCGCGACCATCGCATCGGTTACCTGACGCATCACTGCCCAGCCCAGCGGATCGCCATACGTTAACCAATTACGAATGAGCCACGGTGCAGCAATGACCAGCGCGGGTAGCGCGATCCACGCGCTCAAACGCGCGAGCGATTCGCCGCGTCGTTTGGCAGCGATAAGTGCGGCAACGCCAGCCAGCGGAACGAACGCGAGCATACTCATCTTGGTCCACACACCCAGCCCCAGCAACACGCCCACGCCCAACCACGCACGCGCGCCATCACTCGCGCCGATGATGAGACGCGCCAGCCACAACAGCGTCAGCGCGGATAGCATCGCTGTCAAGTTGTCGTTGTTCACCGCGCTCGTGATGAACAAAAATTCCGGCATAAAAGCGGTGAACGCAGCAACTGCAATCGGCAATGATGTGTTTGCAAACACCACGCGCGCGAGCGCGTACACACTCCACACCGTTACCGCGCCCATCGCCACCGAAAGCGCGCGCATCAGATGCCACGCCAGCGCGCCGCCACGATACGGAAACGCTTCTTGCCGCGTGTGCAACAACACATTCGGCGTTTTCTCGGCGAGCGAGAAATCATTGTTCGCCTTGATCGTGAAATCGCCTTCCTCGATCCAACCCGTTGCCAAACCCACCAACGCATAGTACAGCGGCGGCTGAAACACCTCGCCGCGCGCCGCGCCCTCCGGTGGTGGCAGCGCGCGTTCCCTACCCACATAGCGCGCGTACGCGTAATGCGACACCTCGTCCGGCGCCTCGCCCAATGGATTGACGATGCTGTATGCCAGCGCGAGAACAATGTAACCAAGAATGATAAAATAGATTGCTCGCATCTTATGACCACTGACAGCCGACCGCCGAAATTCGACAAAGCGACTACCCGACTATCCGACTACCCGACTATCCGACTACCCGACTATCCGACTATTTGACTACCAGACTACCCAACCGCACGCGATTTCCTAGCGCGCGCGATGCTTCATCAGTCGGAACGAGATTCTGTCGCGTTTCAAAATCGTACAGTCCAGCAAGCAGCATGTATCGCCCCGGCGACAAATCGGCAGGCAAGACCAAATCGTGCCGATCAACGATCAGTTCGCCCGGCATCCAGCGCGTCGTCGGTGTGAAACCGTACACGGGATCGCCATCGTGCTGGGCGCGCACCATACCCTCTTCATCTGCCAGATGAACGAACACTTTGTAATTCTTGACTAGCGGCGCGCGCGCAAACCAGTACAGCGTGACGGGAATTGTTTCACCCGGTTTTAAGGTCGAACCAACGTGATACCCCGCCAGTTGCACCTTGTCTTCGAGATGCGCGACGCGCACCGTCGGTTGAATCGAGAACGTGAATGGATAGAGATGCCACGCGACCAATGCGACGAGAATGAGCGCGACGATTCCCAGTCCAATCGCTGCGCGTCGCCGCACGATGACGAGCGCGCCCAGCCAAACGCTGAGCGCGAGCATCGAGATCAGCGCGCCGATCTGTCGCGGCGGCGTATCCTCGAACGCCACGTGAACGCGATGCTTGCCGGCGGGAACGTCCACCGTCACCAGACCGAGTCGCCCCGATGGATACGTTGAGGCGCGCACATCGTCCACGTACGCGTTCCAGCCGGGAAAGTGAAACGCGTGCAAGCGCAACGGAAAACCGGTCGCGCTCTCGACCATCACATCGTACGACAGTAAACTTTGCGTGGTCACCACCACCTGTGCGTCCACTGCATTCGCCATTTCGATAGTGTCCGTTGGACGCGGAATCGCCCAGCGTTCCTCCTTGACCGTGAGCGGCAAATACTCGGCGGTCCACGTCGCGCCGATTTGTTCGATCGCGTAATCGTCTTGCCACATCCGTTGCACGGTGACCTGATCGGCGCGTAAATCGAGTGTCTCGCGCGGCGCGTTGGGCAGCGCGTTCGCCGCAAGTAGCGCCGCGACGAGCAACGCGATAGTAGAATGAATCGCTGTGCGGGTGGACGCGCGCCACAAGAGCAACGCTCCGATCAGCAGCGCGGTGAACAAATCCACCAGTGTCATAAAACGCCAGGGGTACTGAATCATCGAGAGTATCGGTTGCACCACTTGCCAGAGCGGTAAAGAGAGTTGCAACGTCATTGCGAGTGCGCCGAGCGCGCCGACCCAGCAGAAGGCGAGGAATGATTGGAGATTAGAGATTGGTGATTGGAGATTGGAGATTGGAGATGGAAGATGGCGCGCTTGAAAAATGATGACGAGTGAACAAAGGAGCAAAATAGTTTGCGCCAGACCCAGCGGACGTTCAGCAGATACACCTTGATTGGGAAAATAGCGATACATCAAAAACGGCGAAAAAATTCCATCGAGCGGCGCCAGATGTCTCTGGTAACCCGTACCGTTGAAATCGTAGGACAAGTGTGCCGCGCTCGACTCGGCAACCACAGGAACGATGTAAAACGCGGCAAGCGCAAATCCAAAGAGCAAGGCAAATCCCAAACTCCAAATCCCAAATCTGGCTCCTGACTCCTGTCCTCTCCTTTCTAACCACTGACCACTAACCACTAACCACCGACCACTAACCACTAACCACCGAAACACGCCATACGCCAACAGCACTGGACTGAACAACAGCGCCGATAGGTTGTGCGTGAGAATCAAACCGGCGTACGCCATCGCCAGTCCGAGCGCGTAGATTGCCTCGCGTCGCGCGATGAGCCGATGACACAGCCAGAGCAAGAGTGGAAAGAAAACATACGCGGACGATTCGGCGAGCGCGCCGCGCTGATACACATTGCCCAGATGATACGGCGCGTAGAGATACGCCAGTGCCGCGAGCAACGCCGCCGGACGCGGAAACCACTCGCGCGCAAACGCATACATCGTCCACACGGAAAAAAGCAACGCCGCGCCGAACGTCATCTTGAGCGCAGCGATGTAATCGGCGCCAAGCCAGTGAAAAAACACACCCAGATAGTAACTGAGCGGACTGTAGAAATTTAGAACGGGGTAACCATACCCAAACGCAAAATCGGGAAACAGGCGCGGAAAGAAAACGCCCGCGTGCATCGCCGCATCCAGACCCATCAACCGATAGAGATGAAACATCCCATCGTCGGAGACGAAAAAGCCGGGACGCGCCAGTGGCACGAGCGCGGGCAGCGCGCCCAGCGTTGCGAGGATCAACCCAGCATCGAGCCGTCTCATTCCAGCGTACCCACGAGTGAGGTTCGTCCGCGCTCGCGCCACCACAACACGCCACCGGGCAAACTCGTCAACACGACAATCGCGTGAAAGAGGAGTGAGAGGGCGAACGCAGATTCGCTCGGCACGCCGACCAGGCCAAAGAAGAAAACCGCCGTGGCTTCTTTAGGTCCCAGCCCGTTGAACGAAATCGGTAACATCAAAACGAACGCAATCAGTGGATTGAAGAGGAAAAAGTAAATCAGCGGAATGTCGAGTCCTAGCGCGAGCGCGACCGAATACCACACAAACGTCGCGACGACGATGATGCTGGTGGACACCAGCACATTCATCGCCAGAATCACGTAATTGAAACGAAAGGTTTGAATCGCGTGATACAATCGTTGCGCGCGCGGTTTCAAGTGCGCCAGCATCGGCAGGGCAAACACGCGCCCCACTTGCCGCGCCACCCGCCGACTGAACAACAGCGCGCACGCCACGGTAAAGAGCGTTGCCGCAACGACCGTGGCAATTTCAATCGCCTCGATTTGCGCGGCATTGGTCACGAGCAATGCCACCAGGACCACATTCACGAGCGCGACACAAAAAAAAGCGACCAAGCCCATCAAGCGATCCACCACGACGGAAGTGAGCGCCGCTTCGGTCTGTTTCACCGCGCGTGCCAGCGCGTACACCCGCACGACATCGCCGCCGATGTTCGATGGCAAAACGTTACCCAGGAACAACCCGGCAAACGTGTACGCCGCCAGATCGCTGTACGAAACACCCAGCCGTTGCACGCGCACGAGGAGTTGCCACTTGAAAACACCCAACAAGATGGCAACAAAATAGAGCGCGAGCGCGAGCACGAGCCAGTGTGGTTGCGCACGCGCCACTTGATTCAACAATTCGACGTGATTGAGTCGGCTGAGCAAAAAAACGAGCAAGCCCACACTGACCGCAATTTTGAAAGTGCCTGAACGTCTAGAAAACATAGCTCCATTTATACCTTCAATGGTCGCAAACTTTCATTTTGGTTTGCCCAGTACGGCTTGACCCCACTCATCCCCCTGCCCCTTCTGATATAATGTGATGCGAAATGTGATGTGATATAATGTGAAGAGAGTAAGTGGGCACGGCAGGCCGTCCCCCTTCGGGTGACCACACCGTGGGAGAGCTGGGTCGCCGTGTCCCTATCTCCATAGTCCGAACGGTTGCAGGGGCCCCCAAGCCCGCATATCAGACTGGACAAACAAAAGGAGGAACCATGGAGAACAAAGAACTCTTTGTCGGTATTGACATTTCATCCGAAACGCTGGATGTCGCTTGCGGTCCCACCGACCAACCCCAGCGTTTCCCTTACACCGAAGAGGGCCTCCAGACTCTCATCACCCACCTGCAGGGCTGTCAACCCACCCTGGTCGTCTTCGAAGCGACAGGTGGTCTGGAGGCTGCTTTGATGCAGGCGCTTGAAGAAGCGCACCTTCCCTTCAGCCGCGTGAATCCTCGGCAGGTGCGCGATTTTGCACGGGCGACCAACTGTCTCGCCAAGACCGATACCCTCGATGCCCGCCTCCTGGCTCAGTTCGGTCAAGCCCTGCGCCCGCAGCCCACCCCGCTACCCGATGAGCAGACGCGTCATCTCCGCGCCCTGATCACGCGCCGCCGCCAACTGGTCACTGTACGGGTGATGGAAGAGAATCATTGGCGCACCGCCGCACCTGCACTGCGTCCCGCCATTCGACGCCATTTGGACTGGCTCGCCGAAGAGCTGGCGAGCCTTGACCAGGAGATCGCAGACTTTATCCAACAGACCCCCCTGGCGGAGACCGTCACCCTCTTGCAGAGTGTCCCTGGGGTCGGTGCGGTGACGGCAGCTGTCCTTGTGGCGGAGGTGCCTGAACTGGGACGCTTGAACCGCAAAGAGATTGCGGCGCTGGTGGGTGTTGCACCGTTCAATCGGGACAGCGGGAGGCAACAACGGCAACGGCACATTCGCGGCGGGCGGCCCGCTGTGCGGACGATGTTGTATATGGCGACCGTGGCGGGGATTCGGTGCAATCCCGTGTTACGTGCGTTGTATCAACGATTGATTAATGCAGGGAAGGCGAAAAAGGTCGCTCTGGTGGCGTGTATGCGCAAGTTGCTAACGATTCTGAATGCGATGGTACGGCATCGGCAAATGTGGCGTCCCGCGTGTGCCGCGTGTGCTGCTGCGTAAATGTCTGTGGGCTACGGTTATTTTCTCTGATCATTGTTGCGTGTAAAGAGTACGTTCGTTCGGTGTGCACGAGGCTGGTTGTGCTACTCGGAAGTGCGACTTGTTGGCTTTGCGCCTGCCCCAATGCGAGCCATATCAGTTCTTGACAGAGAACACGGTTGCTCTCCCCGC
>DAOTYB010000070.1:0-32058 GCA_034435315.1 Anaerolineae bacterium
CGCGCACGATTTCGCCCGCGCGCCAGAGCGTCGTTGGAAACTGGAGATTGGCAAGCGGGAACGATTCGCTCGACGCATCGCCGAATTGAACGCGCAGCGTGTAATCGCGCGTAGGACGCGTGTCGGCGCGCCAGAAGAGCGTTAGCGGAATTGTCTCGCCCGCGCTGGCTCGGTCGCGCGGCAGATGATAGCCCAGCAGCGTGAACGGCGGCATCGGTTGACTGATTGTATTCGGAATGTTCAGCGATGCAAACGCGGCGGGCTGCGTTGCGGGTAACACTCGAATCGGACCGAGCGTGATCGCTTTGCCGATCGGCGCGCCATTCGGCGCCAGCACATCCAGCCCGCTGGGGTTGCTGTGGGTGTAAAACGTGATGCGCACGAAATAATCGCCTGCGGGTGTGCCAGCGACCAGCGGCACGGTGTACGCGCCGAAAAGATACTCGTCGCGCTTCCAGCGCGTCGCGGGATAGGTATAGCCCGCGGGGCGCCGATCCTGCTTGCCCCACAGATTGCCCGCCGCGTCCACCACGCGCAGCGCAATCTGATAGTCGTCGTCGAGCGTATCGAGCACGCGCCAGTAAAGATTGAACGACGCGCCTACATCGGCGGGCATCGGCGCGGGCGCATCATAGCCGATGAGTTGAATGCGATTTTGAAAATTCGCTTCGCGACGCACGCGCGGTTCGGGTTCGGTTGTCCAGCGCGCGCGCGGGTCGAGCGTCCAGTGACGCAAACGCACGTGATAAAAGTTGGTCGGCTCAAGTTTTTGTTCGACGCCGCGCGACGAAAGCAGCATTGGCACAAAACCATTCGGGTCAACAACTTCATCCTGCCACAGCACGACCCACGCGCCGCGCTTGCCCGCGATCGTCTCGTTCAGCACGCGCGCGGTCTCGTATCCCAGCACGCGTTCGGTGTTGAGCGTCGGCTCGTCGGGCAGGCGAAGTGTGGGCGCATCGCCGCGATAGTAATAGTGAAACGCGGGAAAGAGATGTCCGCTCGTCAAAATGATGGCTTCGTCTGGCGCGATGTGCTGTTCGATGTAACGCACTACGTCGCGAAAACTGGCTTTGGTGAACGCCGGGTCAAAGTAGATGTTGTAATCGGCATAGGCGGCGGTGATGAGCAGGAAGGCGAGAGGGACAAGGGTGAGGGTATAGCGTATTGCGTATGGCGTATGGCGTATGGCGTATGGCGTAATGCGTGATGCGTGATGCGTGAAACGTGATGCGTGAGACGTGAAGCGTGAAACGTGAAACGTGAAACGTGACATTCCTGCGGCAAGGAGAAGGTAGAACGCGGGTGAGGCGATCATCAGATAGCGCGCGTTGAATTTGGGATTGCGCGAGAACAGGACAAGCAAGAGCGCGAGGGGTACCAGCAGGTAAAGCACACAAAAGACGACAGCGGATTGCCGATTGCCGATTGCCGATTGCCGATTGATGCTCAGAGCAACCAGTCCGATGGATAAAACGATTAGCCAGCCCAGCGCGATGGGTTGCGCAATGTGTTCCAGCACCGATTCGCCCATCGTGAAATTGATGAGGATGTGGCGTAACGCTTCGTCGAGTTTGAGCGCGCCGCGCCAGTAACTGGCATCCTGTCCAAACCGCGCGATGACGAACGGCATCCAGGGGAGAAACGCAACGATGATGGCAACGAGCGCGAGGGTTGCAGGTTTTAAGGTTTCAAGTTTCAGGTTTAATGGCTTTGGGTTTTTCAACTTGAAACTTGAAAACCTGAAACCTGAAACTAACACCCAGAGGACTTGAAACGCGATGACGACGAACGCAAAATAGTGCGTGTACGTCGCCGCGAGGTTGGCAAGCGTGAAGACAATCCACCAGCGCGTCGCGCGCGCGGGTTCGCTGAGGGCGCGCCACAGCGCGTAACTGGCGAGCAGCAGCAAGAACGTGATGAGCGTGTACATCCGCGCTTCTTGCGCGTACCACACATAGAGCGGCGCAAGCGCGACGAGGAGCGCGACAAGCCGCGCGCTCATCACATCGAACAGGCGGCGCGCGGTGACGTACGCCAGCGGAACAGTCAACACGCCAAAGACAAGCGAGAGGAAACGCAGCGCGAACTCGCTATCGCCTGCCAGCGCAATCCAGAAATGGAGCAGCGCGTAGTAGAGCGGCGGCTGAATATCGGCAGCCGTGCGCGCGGCAATTGTTGCAAGGTCAAAGTGCGCGAGGTACACGCTGAACGCTTCATCGTACCACAACGATTGCGCGTCGAGGCGAAACACGCGCAGCGCGAATGCGAGGAGGAGGACGAATGACGAATGACCAATGACGAATGACGAATGACCAATGACGAATGACGAATGACCAATGACGAATGACGAATGACGAAAGCGTTCGTCGTTCGTCCTCCGTCGTTCCTCATTCGTCCTCCGTCGTTCGTCGTTCGTCGTTCGTCCTTCGTCTCTCACAGCATTCCATCCGCCGTGATGATGGCTTGAGCAATCTCGCCGAGTTTTTTGTTTTCGTTTTGACTGCGGCGTTGCATTCGGCGGAACGCTTCCTCTTCGGTCAGGTTGAGGCGGCGCATCAAAATCCCTTTGGCGCGCTCGATGAGTTTGCGCGTTTCGAGCGCCTCGCGCAAATCATCCACTTCTTGATGCAACGCCTGAAATTCCTTGAACCGCGAGACAGCCAGTGCAATCGCTGGCAACAAGTCTTGTTCCGATACCGGCTTCATCAGGTAAGCCGAAACGTTTGCGCTGGCGGCGCGCTCGGCTAACTCACGTTCGCTGTATGCGGTGAGCAAGATGATGGGAATCGGACGCGCGGCGGTGATCTGGCGCGCGGCTTCGATGCCGTCCATTTCAGGCATTTTGATGTCCAGAATGGCTAGATCGGGACGTAATTCTTCCGCCAAACGCACCGCTTCCTTGCCATTCGAGGCTTCGGCAATAACCTTGTGACCTAACGCTTCCAACTGTCCTCTCAGACTCATCACGCGCAGACTCTCATCGTCCGCGATCAGAATGCGTAACGTCTCCATTCATCTATCTCCTTGTGCAAGAAATCTATTTTCCTGGCACTCGATTCCTGCGCTACGTCGAAACAGCACCCACGCGGTCGTGCCGTTTTTGTTGGGGGTGAGGGTCAGATTGCCGCACAAATCCTTTTCCACCAGTGTACGCACAATGTGCAAACCCAGACCGGGCGACGTTTTCAGATCAAAGCCGGCGGGTAAACCCGCGCCATCATCCTCCACCCGCAACCACACATCCATTCCATCCCAATCGAGTTCTACTTCGATCTGACCGGTGGCGCGTTCGCGAAATCCGTGTTCGATGGCATTGCTCACCAACTCGTTCAGTACGATCGCAAAGGCGGTGGCTTGTTTAGAGCCCAGATACACATCGGGACCGCGCACACGAATCGTGATGTGCTGGTCGGGACGAACCATACTGCGCCGCGTCGTCTCGACCACGCGGCGCGCCAGTTCGGTGATGTCGGTCACCCCGACGCTTTCGACCGAAAGCATCTCGTGCGATGCCGCGATACTCTTGATGCGCGTGATCGAATCGCGCAGACTCTCGTGCACTTCGGGGCGCGGATTGCGCGACATTTCGAGCGATAACAAATCGGCAACCGTCTGTAAATTGTTCTTGATCCGATGATGCATCTCTTGCATCATTGCGTTCAACGCATCGGCTTCGCCTTCGGCGCGCTCACGTTGACGAATCTCGCGCGCCACCCAGTTGAGAATTGCCCAGGTCACCGCGGAACCAAAGATGCCAAACACCATCGTCTCAAAGACAAACAAAAGGGGATGTGCCTGCGTTTCTAGCAGCAAATATGCCGTCACTTCGTAGAACATCACCACCGCGAGAATGAGAAGCGGAAGGATTTGCGCCAGCGCAAAGACGCGCGTAGAGAGTTGCGCGGGAGTACGCGGCGCAGAGGCACCGCGCCGCGTCGGCTCGGCGTCGCGCTTGTCCGTTCGACGCGCAGTGACAGGGGAAACAACCGAAGGCATACTCATCCCACTTTTCGTCGGGGCATACCGCACCGCGAACAGAAATTCGCATCCAGCGCGAGCGCGTGTCCACAGCGCGGACACAAAGCCTCTGTGCGCGCAGAGGCATCGCGTCGCCGTCTGTTGGGTCTGGCAGGCACAGGTCGCGCCCGCAACCGCTGCTGCCACACAATCCAGCCAACGAGAATCGCCATACCCAGAACAGTCACTATGAAAATCAACTGCTGCTGGGCAGGCTGTTCGGGGGCAAGGGTGCCATCGGGGTAGTACCACGTGGTCACGAACAGTTGTGCATCAGCGGGGATCAGGACAGAAATCGCGCGCGGCAAATTCGAGGTATCGGCTAGCACGCCATCGTACATCACCAGCACGCTCGGCTGGTCAAACTCGGGCCAGATGGAGATTTTGAGAAAAGCGAGGTGTTCGGGTGTCTGTGCGTGTGCAGACACCGCGGGAATCACGAGGATCAACCACAGCGCTATCATCGCGCTCAAAAATCGTCTTCGCCTTTTCATCGCGAACCTCGTCGCCCAGTATGGCACGATCAAGTCCAAACCGTGTCCAAGCGTGGTCAAAAACGTGTTAGACGCGCGCCGCCACCCGCTCTGCCAGTTGGCGCGTCAGCGCGAGCGCGCGTTCCGCCGCCGCGAGCGATACGGTACCCAGCCCGCACGCCGGCGTAATCAAGGCACGCGCCAACAACAGGTCGCGATCAATGCCCTTTTTGACCAGCAACTGCATCGCAGCATCCAGACGCGCTGCCAGCGATTCAACCGTTTCGTGAGCGATGTGCTCTTCCACCGTCGGCACAATACCCCACGCCAGCACACCACCGCGTTCCAAAAAGCGTTTCACCTCATCCGCGAACAGCGCAAGATTTTCCGCATAGTTGTACGCATCGAACGAGATAATGTCCACCGATGTTTGCAAGAGCATCGCCCAATCGGTATTGCCGCAACAATGTGTGCCGGTGAGACACTGCAGGGACGAAAAGATTTCCTCCAGATCGCGCACCACCTCATCGCGATTCAGCGCGACGACAGCAGCGCCGATGAGCGCGAGAGAGGGTTCATCCACAAACACGATGGGCGTACCGAGCGCGGCAAGGAATTGTTCCTGCCACTGCGCTTTGCGCGCAATGTGTTTCACCAGCACATCGCGTAACGTCTCGTCATACAAGATGGGCTTTAAGGTCTGGTCAACCACTTTGAGCCCAAAACTGATGGGTCCTGTCACTTGACCCTTGAGCCAGCGCGCGTGACGCAACGCCTCGCGCTGCTCGCGCAGCGCGTACAATCCTGCCGCGTACTCCTCACCAACCGCGAACGCATCGGGATTTTCTTCCAGATATCGCGCGTAGAACGCTTCGACCTGCGCCATCAACGTATCGTCATTGACCAGGCCGAGCCATTCGTGCGGCACATCGAGTTGGATACCGGGCAACCCTTCACTGAATTGCGCGTACATATTTTCGCGAAAATCGCGCCGGGGCAGTTGGGGCCAGTACGGAATGGTCGCATAATTCTCCACCACGACGCGCACCGCCGCGCGCGCGTCGGTGTGGGGCAGACTGCCAATACCTGTCGCCAATCCTCGCGGAACGAAATCGGTCATCGTGCCTCCCGTGTTTTGTCTCATTGTACACCCAGCACGGGCACAAACTTTCATTTGGAGTAATTAGCCGTGCCATCCATCGCAAAAAGCCCCACCCCCTTGCCCCCTCCCCACGCCGCTCTGCGGCGTGGGGAGGGGGAATCAAGGGAGGAATGTCCCCCCTTCTCTCCCCGCGTGGCGGGGAGAGAAGGGGGCAGGAGGATGAGTGGGGTCAAGTCGTACTGTGTAAACTCATTTGAGCGTCTCTTGTGCCGTCAAGTGGGTTGAATAAGGCAACGGTGCAACGCCATTGAAAAACAGTCTGCGGCCGTTGAAAGTATATCACAAAGTTGGCAAGGGGCAAAAAGTGGTTAGTGGGCAGTGTGAGTTTTTCACTTTTGATTTTTGGTGTATAATCGCGTGCGATGGATACAATCAAAGTGTTGATGACAATGCGCTTTACCGAAGCGCAACTGGCGCGCGTGCGCGCGGTGTCACCGCGCCTGAATGTCGTACAGAAATCAGTGAAGGAGGGCGCGGATTTTAACGACACGAGCGCGCTCTTTGACGGGGACGAAGAAATTTTCTACGGGATGATTCCGCCGCGCGATTTGTCGCGCGCGCCGCGCTTGCGCTGGGTGCAATTGCACAGCGCGGGCATCAACCATCTGAAGGATCATCCCATCTGGCAGAGTGATGTGCGCGTCACCACGGCGAGCGGCATTCACGCCGTTCCCATCGGTGAGTTTGCGATTGCCCTGATGCTCGCGCTGGCGCGCAAGATTCCCTTGATGACGCGCCTTCAAGCGCGCGCCGAATGGCCGCGCGGCAAGTGGAATTTGTTTCTGGGCACCGAACTGCGCGGCAAGACGCTGGGCATTGTGGGGTACGGCAGCATCGGGCGCGAGGTGGCGCGCATCGCCCGCTATGGATTCGCGATGCGCATCCTCGCAATGACGCGCGGGAACGCGCGGCACGATCGCGGCTACCACGAGTCCGGCATCGGCGACCCCGCAGGCACACTCCCCGAGGCGTGGTTCACGCGCGATCAACTCCTCGCTCTCCTCGCTCAATCCGACTTTGTGTTGATTGCTACACCACTCACCGAGGAGACGCACGGTCTTGTTGGCGAACGTGAACTGCGCGCGATGAAACCGACTGCGTTTCTGGTCAACATTGCGCGCGGTGGCATCGTGGACGAGCGCGCGCTGATTCGCGCGTTGCAAGAGCACTGGATTGCCGGCGCCGCGCTCGATGTGTTCGAACGCGAGCCGCTGCCGGCGGACAGCGCGCTGTGGACGCTGGACAATGTGATTATCGCGCCCCACATTGCTGCCGCGACACCGCATTATGACGATCGCGCCATCGAGTTGTTCTGTGAGAACTTGAGTCGCTATCTACGCGGCGACGCGTTGCTGAATCTCGTGGACACCCAGAAAGGATACTAGGGATTTTCGATTTTCGATTTTCGATTTTCGATTTGCGATTGGCGATTTGAGAGCAATGAGCAATCGCCAATCGGTAATCAAAAATGACAAGATGATTCGCGGAATTATTTTCGACCTCGGCTGGACATTGATGTACTACGCCGGCGATCCGCAGGAGACCAATCGCGTGGCCATACAACGTCTTGCCGATTTTTTGCACACGCACAACCTTCACGTCGGTGACGATTTTCCCGCGGTGTTTCAAGCCGCGCGGCAAGCGCGCTGGAAACGTGCCGACGAAACCTGCATCGAGCAACCGATTGACAATGCATTGCGCGATGCTCTTGCCACGTACGGCTATACCGAATTTTCCGATAATCTGGTGCCGCGCGCGGTGCGCGTTTTTTATGCCGAGCACGAACCGCGCTGGCATGCTTACCCCGATGCACTCGACACGTTGCGCGCGCTACACGCACGCGGCTTGCGCATCGGTTTGTACTCGAACGCGGATGATGATGGACTGGTGCAGCATTGCGTTGTTCGACTGGGCTTTGCGCCGTATCTCAACCCGGTGTTGAGCAGCGCGATGCCACATCGCTTTCGCAAACCTGATCCGCGCGCGCTACAACTGATTGCTGACGCGTGGCATCTGCCGCCCGCTGAAATCGTGATGGTGGGCGATTTGCCACAGTACGACATACTCGGCGCGCATCGCGCGGGAATGCGCGCGATCCTCGTTGCCCGCAATGATATTGGAGGATGGCAACCCGTCCCGCCAGAACACGCCAGCGATCCCGCGTGGCACGCAGACGCGATGGTCAGGACGCGACGGGAAATCCTCGACCTCATCGAGAAATTCTGACCGATGACGAATGACGAATGACGAATGACGAAAGCCTTCGTCCTCCGTCCTTCGTCATTCGTCACAATAGGAGGAACGATGCAATACGTCAATCTGGGCAAAACAGGACTCAAAGTGTCACGACTGTGTCTGGGCTGTATGTCTTATGGCACGTCACAGTGGCGACCGTGGGTGCTGGACGAAGAACCGAGTCGCGCGTTCATCAAACAGGCGCTCGAACTCGGCATCAACTTTTTCGACACCGCCGATATGTACTCGAACGGCGTCAGCGAAGAGGTGGTCGGGCGCGCGCTGCGCGATTTTGCGCGACGCGATCAGGTCATCATCACGACCAAAGTGTACAATCGAATGGGCGCGGGTCCCAACGATCGCGGTCTCTCGCGCAAACACATTCTCGATGCGATTCACGCGTCGCTTCGCCGACTCGGTACGGATTACGTGGATATTTACATGATTCATCGGTGGGATTACGAAACGCCGATCGAGGAAACGCTGGAGACGCTCAACGATCTGGTGCGCGCGGGCAAAGTGCGCTATCTGGGGGCATCGAGTATGTGGGCGTGGCAATTCGCCAAAGCGTTGTATCTTGCCGATGCGCGCGGCTGGTCGCGTTTTGTGGTGATGCAGAATCACTACAACCTGATCTATCGCGAAGAGGAACGCGAGATGATTCCGCTCTGCCGCGCCGAAGGCATCGCGCTGACGCCGTGGAGTCCGCTCGCGCGCGGTTTTCTGGCGGGCAATCGCACGCGCGACAAGAAAGGCGAAACGACGCGCGCCAACAATGATCCGTACGCGTACGAACTCTACTATCGCGACGAGGATTTCACGATTGCGGAACGCGTCGTCGAACTGGCGAAAAAACGCGGCGTCAAGCCCACGCAAATCGCGCTCGCGTGGCACTTGAACAAACCCGAAATCACCGCGCCGATTATCGGGGCGACCAAGCCCCATCATTTGCCCGAAGCGGTCGCCGCGCTCGATATTCGATTAAGCGACGAGGAACGCCAGTATCTCGAAGAGCCGTACGTGCCGCATCCGGTTCTGGGACACGCGTGATTTTCGATTTTCGATTGCCGATTTGCGATTCAACATTCGCGCATCGGCAATCGAAAATCAAGAGGTGAGTTCGACCACCAACAAATCGAGCGCGAGCATTGGCTCGTGGCGGCCCGTCTTGATGGCGATGTCGGTATCGAGTAATTTCTGATAAATCGCTTCGAGTTGCGGCAGCGAAAAATTGCGCGCCTGCTCCGCCGTCTTGCGCGCCACAAACGGATGCAACTTTAACTGCGCGGTGGCTTGATCGGACGCGATGCCGCGTTCGGCGAGATCGCGCCATTGCAAGAGCAACCGAAATTGCCGCGTGATCATCGCCAGCAAGTAGATCGGCGCAGCATTGTGCGCGAGTTGGTGATGCAACAGTTGTAGCGCGCGAGAGGTCTCGCGTCGCCCAATCGCATCCACCAAATCAAAGACGCTGGACTCGGTGACGGAGGTGACAAGCGCGCGCACGTCCTCCGTGCGAATCGGCTGCTGCGCGCGATACGTCAGCAGTTTTTCGATTTCGTTGTCGAGCAGTCGCAAATCGTTGCCGATGTACGCGGCAAGTTCGTTGACCGCCTCCGTTTCGATGGTGCCGCCTTTTTGCTTGACGCGCTCGACAATCCATTTGGGCAACGCGCGCGCATCGGGCGCGACAAATTCTTTGACGTGCGCGTTCTTGTCGCTCGCGGCGTACTTGAGAATCGGATTGTTCTTGGCGAGTGTTTTGGCTTCGCTGAACACCAGGCGCGTCGTTTCAGGCAAGCGCGGCAGGTACGCGAGCAATGCCTTTGCCAGAGCAGGATCTGTTTCCTCTTCGATCTCCTCGCCGGTTTCGTCCTCACTTTTTTTGCGGCGCGGTTCCAGGCGCGCCAGCAGCCCCTCGACGATGACGAGACGTTTGTCGCTCAGGAACGGCACGGCATCGCACGCGTGCGTCAGTTCACTGAGCGTGAGTTTGCGTCCATCCAGATGCACGATGTTCAAATCGGCGAACTGCGGGTCGCCCATCTGCGCGCGAAATTTTTTGATTTGCTCGCTGCGCGAAAATTCGTCTTCGCCGTGAAAGATGTAATACATCACTTGACTTTTTCCATTACAACGAATACAATTTCCGTGCTGATGGATGAGGGATAGAAAAACAATGTCAGATGTACTTTTGGGCACACTTCCACAGAGTATCTCGCTAGAAACCCTCGCACGTCTGGCGCACGAAGCAGAAGATCGCGAGGAAATCCTTCAAAGTATCCTCCAGCGTTTCGAGCAACGCTATCAGGTTCCGCTCGAAACGCTCGAAGAACGCTTGAAGCGTGGCGAGGGCACCGAGCATCCCGACTGGGAAGACTCGATCGAATGGCGCAATGCCGTCGAGGCATTGCAACGCGTGCGCCTTACGCGAGGACTGTTTGAATGGCTGCTTCGTTCGATCGCGCCGTCGCACGCCTGATCAGCACCTGCCCTCACGTCATTGCTGTCCACGATCTCGTGACCAAGTGGCGCATCGAGTTGACAGGCGGATACTTGCTCGATCTATGGTTCAACGAGTCACTGAGCCAGTACAGTTACGCGCTGGTAAAAGAGAATACGCGCGTGTTGGGCTGGGACAACGCGCCACATCATCCTGGCTTTGATAATTTTCCTCATCATCTCCATCGTGCCGATGGCAGCATCGAGCCCTCCCCACTATCGGGTAATCCCGACGATGACCTAAAACAAGTTCAACAGGTCATCGAAGCATTGCTTGCCGCACAAATTTAACCTTCCCACTCGATCTCTACGTGCTGCACCTTGATTTGCCCCATTCGGGATTCGCGAATCCCCGCGATGCGCGCGCCGCGCACATCGGGCGAAGTGGTGAGGCGCGCCTGCACCTGCGCGCCCAGCGGCTGCGCCAGAAACGCCGCGACCGTCGTCGCGAGAATCACGTTCGGCAGTTTGTCGAGGCGCGGTTTGCGTCCCAGTGCCACCACTGCCGCCAGCGCGCTGAGCAAACTCGTCACGACGATGTTCGTGCCGCAGCGCGGATGAATTGCCAGCGCGCTCTCGCCGCTCTGCAAACGCGCCAAGCCGCGCCGCGCCGCGTCCTCCAGTTCGTCCCGCTCCACATCGCCATAGATGTAAAACCCCGTCGTGTCCGATCGCCCGATGACACGCACATCGGGATTGCGTTCGGTCAACAAGGTCACCGTCGCGTGTTCGATGGCGTGATGGCGTCGTATACGCGCCAGTGGTTGTATCGTTTCGAGTGGGTTCATAGTTACCTCATCAATCCTTATTCACATCCCCCGTGATGATTGTGCTGCCGCTGATGCTTCCGCAAATACGTTTGTCCACAAAGATCACCAAGGAACACGAAGAAAAAAAATCTTCGTGTATCTTCGTGTCCTTGATGGATATTTTCATCCAAACGCTTTGAACGCGCGGTCATCAGCAAATCCGAAAATGTGGGACAAATTTCAAATTTGCCCTACGCTTCACGCCTCACACTCTCGTACACCGCCAGCGTCTCCTCCGCGCAGCGCGTCCACGAAAATTTGCGCGCCTGCGCGAGCCCGCGCGCGCGTAACTCGGCGCGGCGCGCGTCATCCGCAAGGAACGCGCGTAACGCGTCTGCCCACGCGCGCGCGTCATCGGGCGGCAAGAGGATGGCGGCATCGCCCACCACTTCGGGCAGCGAGGACGCGTGCGCGCACAACACCGGCGTCCCCGATGCCATCGCCTCGAGCGGCGGCAAGCCAAACCCTTCGTAACGCGACGGGAACAAGAACGCGCGCGCGCCCGCGTACAACGCCACCTTGTCTTCCTCCTCCACCCAGCCGAGCAAGCAGAGCGCGTCGGCAGGCAAGTTCACCTCGCGCGCCAAACGACGCGGGTCGGGGAAAAATTCCGAATCGCGCCCCAGATTCACCCCCGCCAGCACCAACCGATAGCCCGTGCGATACAACTCGGCGCGCGCGAACGCGTCCAGAATCACGCGCACGTTTTTGCGCTGATCGTATCCGCCGAGATAGAGCAAATAGTTTTCGGGCAAGCCCAACTTGCGCCGCAACGCTTCGAGGCGCGCCGCATCGTCGAGCGGACGATAGCGCGCGTCGGCGGCGAGGTACACCACGCGCACGCGTGCCGCGTCAATCCGCAAGTGCGTGATGATGTCGCGCTTGCTCCACTCCGAATCGGCGATGATCGCATCGGCGCGGCGCGCGCTCTGCACGGCGAGCGCGGTGTACGCGCGCACGAGTAGCGAACCGCGATACGCCGGCAACACCAGCGGAATCAAATCGTGAATCGTGACGACGGTCGGTGTGAGCGGAACAAGCGGCGAAGCAAAGTACGGCACGTGCGCCACATCCGCGCGCGCGCGCCGACACGCGCGGACAAACGCGATCTGCTCGAACCACACCTTGCTCAGGTTCTCGACCGACGACCGACGACCGACGACAGCCGACCGCCTCCTGCCTCCTGCCTCCTGCCGACCGCCCCCTGATACCGGGATGACAATGTACTCATTCTGCGGCGCGCGTTCACGCAGCGCAGCGACGAGCGCGCGCACGTACTGCCCACTCCCCGTCGTCGGTTGATTCCAGAACATCCCGTTGATGGCGATTTTCATAGATCAAACATGCCATACTCAATGAGCCAATGAACCAATGAGTCAATGAACCAAATGACATTATTGGGCAAGTGTTTGGCTCATTGGCACATTGGGCAATTGGCTCATTGCCTTTGGCTCATTGGCACATTGGGCAATTGGCTCATTGATCACCGTATCCGTTCGGATGCATCCTGTGCCACTGCCACGCCGAGCCGATGATGGTGTCCAGATCGGAATAGCGCGGGCGCCAGCCCAGCGCGTTTTGCAAACGCGACGAATCCGCGACCAGTTCATCGGGATCGCCGGGGCGACGCGGACCGTAGCGAATTTCAAAGTTGATGCCGGTGATGCGGCACACAGCCTCGACAATCTCACGATTCGAATAGCCGCGTCCGGTGCCGACGTTGTACGCATCGGTCGCGTGCCCGCGCATCAGCGCATCGAGCGCGCGCAGGTGCGCGTCGCACAAGTCAACGATGTGAATGTAATCGCGAATGCACGTGCCATCGGGTGTGCGATAATCGTTGCCGAAAATAGTGAACGGCGTGCCGCGCTGCGCCGCGCGCAGGGCGAGCGGAATGATGTGCGTTTCGTCGGGATGATCCTCGCCGTGCGTGCCATCGAGCGCGGCGCCGCAGGCATTGAAATAGCGCAGACTGATCGCGCGCAGCGGCGTCGCGATGCTGAGCCAGCGCAACATCGTTTCGACCAGATGCTTGGATTCGCCGTATGGATTGATCGGTTGATGTGGATGATCGTCGGGAATCGGGACGCGCGTGGGGTTGCCGTACACTGCCGCTGAGGACGAGTACACGAGGCGCGTCACGTTCGCCTTGAGCATCGCACTGATGAGCCGCAACGTTTTTTCGACGTTGTTGCGAAAATACTTGAGCGGTTGCTCCATTGACTCGCCGGCGGCAATGTATGCTGCAAAGTGAATCACTGCGTCGAACGGTTCGCGCGCAAACACCTCATCCATAAATTTTTCATCGCCCACATCGCCGATGTAGAGCGGCACATTCGCTGGCACCGCCGCGCGATGTCCATTCTCCAGCGAGTCCACCACGACCACGCCGATGTTGTTTTCGACCAATTGGCGCACCATTTGACTACCGATGTAGCCTGCGCCGCCTGTGACTAGAACGCGCATTTTTCCTCCATATTGCGTATTGCGTATTGCGTAATAAAATTTAGCGAAGCAAAAACCGTGCGACTGTGACCATCCACTTGCCGAACCAACTGATTTCGCCGACATCGCAGAAATTCAAATCGTACTCATTTTCCGAAAGCGTTTGTTCGCGCCACTGCACGCGCACGCGCAAGATGTTTTCGCCCGCACCGAGCGCGATGTTCAGCGCGCCGATGTGCGCGACCGAATCGGGTGCGATGTGGACGCGTTGCGCGAAAATTTCCGCGCCATCGAGTTCCGCGCGTACCGCGGCATCGCGATACTCGGCGCGCAGATCGTTGACGAGCCACAGCGTACCGCGCACCACATCGCCCGCGCGACGCGGTCGCAAGTCGTACTCGAACGATGCGAGTAGCGGCGCGTACACTCGTTGCAACGTCCAGTACGCGCGCTTGGGAACGCCGTAGTAATCCACCACACTCCACGAAATCGAGGGCCAGCAATCGTTGAACTGCCACACCGCCACGCCGGTCGCGCGCGGTTTGCGTCGCCGCAGATGCTCGATGGCGATTTGCAAGGCGTGCGATTGGGCGCGCTGGGTGGAGAAGATTAGAGATTGGAGATTGGGGATTGGAGATTGGAGATTAGAGATTGGGGATTGGGCATAGCGCAAGAGTTTTTTCAACTCGGCGCGGTGATAGACCCAGAGCGCGTGCGGCACGGTGAGCGCATCGGCAGGCAAAAATTTCTGGAGCGATTCCAGATTGGGAAGCGACTGCAAACCAAACTCGCTCAGAAACGGCGTCGTGTCCTTGCGATAATCACGCAGGTTGGCGCGGCGATGCCACACGCGCCAGTTGTGCGATTCGTCGCGGTACGGCGAAGCGGGCTTGAATGGTCGCGTCCCATCGTGTTCCTCAACGACCGCGCGCAGCGTGTTGACGATGGCGCGATTGCGGCGGATGCTGAACTCGTTGCCGCCGCACCAGACGACGAGCGAGGGATGATTGCGCAACGCGCGCACGATAGCACTGCACTCGGCGCGCACAAAATCGAGCCACGCGCGGTCGCGCGGAAAATGATCGAGGAGCGTGCCAGAAAACGGAAACTCTTGCCAGACGAGGATGCCGAGTTCGTCGCACAAATCGTAGAACGCGCGTTTTTCGCGCAAGCCGCCGCCCCACACGCGCAAAAAGTTGATATGCGCGTTGCGCGCTTGCTGGAGCCGCGCGGCGTAATCGGCGCGGGTCAGGCGCGCGGGAAGCGCGTCCAGCGGCACCCAGTTCGCGCCGCGCAAAAATTCGCGCGCGCCATTGACGACGAACTGCCAGGGTTCGGCGTCGGGCAGCGCGCCCTCTGCGCGCGTCAACGCGAATTCACGCACGCCAAAGGTTTCGACGCACTCGTCCAGCACGCGCGCACCATCGAGCAGACGAATTTCGATTTCGTACACATTTGGCGCGCCGCGATCCCAGGGCTGCCACAGCTGCGCGTCGCGCAAATCAAAATCCAGCGTGCGCGTCTGTTTGCCGCGCGTCAAATGCACAGCGAACTCGAACGTTTGCGGCGCGCACGCGAAATTCTTGCCGCGCACTGTGCATACGACGCGCGCGCGCTGTTCGCGATCCGCATCGAGCGTCAAGGTCACCTGGATACGCGCGGTTAGAGATTGGAGATTGGAGATTGGAGATTGGGGTTTGATCCACACATCCTCGATGAACACCGAGCGCGCGATGACAATGTACGCGTCGTCCCAGATGCCACAGGTGTGCAGGCGCGGCGCAAAGTCCCAGCCGAATTGCATCTGGCACTTCAACGTCGCATACCGATCGGGAAACGGCTCACTGGGCGGCGAGTAGAGCGGCTTGACGAGGCGCGCCCAGATTTTCTGCCAGATTGTCTTGTGTAACCCGGGAAGCGCGTTCGAACCCCACAGGCGAACGGCGACGAAGGACGAAGGACGAACGACGGATGCCTTCGCGATTGGTCGTTCGTCGTTCGTCAGTTCGATGATCTGGCGCGAGAACATTCCGACGTGCCGCGCGCGCGGTTCGCCGTTGACGAAAATCGCGCTCTGATAGTCAATCCCCTCGAAAATCAAAAACGCGCGCTCGTCGTCGCGCAAATCGAGCGCGAGGTCGTGGACGTACCACCAATCGCGCGCGTCCACCCATTGCGATTGCTCGTTGTTATCCGCAAAAAACGGATCGCTGATTTTGCCGGCGCGCAACAAATCGAGCCGCACATCGCCGGGGACTTGGGCAGGCAGCCACTCGGTCACCGCGTCGAGATCGTTCACCTCGCCAAACGGTTTTTGCGCGATCGAGCCAAAGCGCCAGTGGGAATCGTTGAGGGAGAGAATGGTGCGGGTCATTGGTTCGTTGGTTCGTTAGTTCGTTGGTTCGTTCATTTGTCATTCGTCATTCGTCATTTGTCATTTGTCATTCGTCATTTGTCATTGGTCATTCGTCATTCGTCATCACTACCGCGCGCGTGGCGTTGGGCGGCAGGCGCACGGTGTTGCCGATGATCGCAATGTTGTCCACATCCGCGCCCGCGTCGCGCAACGTGAATGGCAAGTTCCACTCGATAAATTCGGGTGCCGCGCGCCAATCGGCGTTGATGCCGAGCGTCGCCTCGCGCTCACCGAACGCGATGGTGAAACTGACGTTACCAAAGTACGTCGGCGCGTTTTCGACTTTGATGACGTTCATCGGCGCGCACCAATCATCAGGCAGCGCGGGCGTGAGGACGAGATGCGTGTCTTCCTCAAACAAGAGCGCGTTACGCACGACGAGCAGAAAATCGGCGGCTGCCCAGCCATGATGACCATCGCCCATTCCGCCGCGCCGCGTGAGTGGATGAATTCCTTCTGCCCACGTGAACGTCGGCGACGCGTGACGCAAGACCCAGCGAATCGTTTTCCACGCGTCGGGGTTGCGTTGAAAGAGCAAGCAGTGCGCCACATGCAGCGAGAGGTACGTGCCGAACGCCGCGTGTCCCACGTGATTGAAATACGCGTCCTCCAGCCACGCCATCTCTTTGAGCGCGGCGAGTGTATCCACGATGCGCGGATCGCGCGCGTCGAAGAGGCGCAGCGGGTAGAGCGCCGCCAACGAGCCGATCATCGCCGCGTCGAGACGACGGTACGGCGACGCGGGTATCGCGGCGCGTCCAAGTCGCGCGGCGACCTGCGCGAGCGATGCGTCCACATCGGCGCGGAATGCCTCGAAATTCGCGCGCAACTTTTCCGCGTCCGCTTTTTGCCCCAGCCACTCCGCCGCGCGCGCCGCTTCGCGCAAACCGGCGAGTCCCCAAAAATCGTCCCAGTAAAAATAATCGCTGGGTCCCAGATGTTCCGCGCTGGGACCGGGTGGGAGCAAGCCGTAATGCAGCGAGCGATACAGATTGCCGATTTTCGATTGCCGATTGCCGCTGAGACGCTCAATCAAAAATCGAAAATCGAAAATCGAAAATCTCTTGTCCTTCGTCTTTTGCCGCTTGGTGTTGATCCACGATGCAAGACGCAGCAGCGTCCAGTAATCGCGCGTGAGCAAACTGGTGTCGCCGCTGAGGCGCGCATGTTCGACCATCGCCCAGAGCGCTGCGCCGTTCGAGTCCCATTCGCCCTCGGTCGCCTCTGCATAGCCGTCTTTGCGAACGCGGCGCGGAAATTTTTCGATGACCGCGCGCGCTTCGTCGTGATAACCCAGTTTGTCGAGCGCGTTGAGCAGATACGCGGCATCACGAAACCAGAATTGGTGATAGGTGAGCGGACCCGGCGTAATCGTGTCGCCATCGGCAAACAAAAGGAGGTACGCTTTGTTGGCATCGAACGCCGCCTGGAGATTTTCGTCGGGGACGCGCACGCGCAGACCACGCGCAAGGTGATCGCGCCACAAACGAATCGTTTGCTCGCGCGCGGATGAAACGTGAAACGTGAAACGTGAAACATCGAGTTCTTCGTCGTCGAGTTCTTCGCGCTCCATCGGCATCAGCGCGGTAAGTGTATGGCTTGTGCCGGCGTCCAGTTCGATGTGGTACGCAGCAATCGCGGTCGCGAGTCCGGCGTCGCAACGCGCGCGCGTTTTGCCGTTGAGGTGCGGCAGCGCGAGCGCGACATCGCCATCCGCGAAACAATTGCACGCGATTTCATCGGGCTTGGGGAGAAAAACGCCGGGCGCGCGGTTGACGCAAAATGCGTGTTGCGTATTGCGTGTTGCGTAAGCAACATCGTGGACGAGCGCGACACCTTCGGGATTGAAGGGGCGAATCGCGAGGTAGAGTGAAACAGGACGCGCGGAGCGCGCGGTGTTTTCGAGCGTGACCTGCTCGACGACGAATTCGCGCGCGTCCTGTTCGATGGCAAACGCTTTGCAGCGCACGCGCACATCGTTCGCGCGAAACGTCGTGATAACAATCGGCAAATTTTCTTCCAGCGATTGTTCGATGTCGCCGTCCGCAAGACGCGAGGGTGCGAAGAGTTGCTCGTCCACGCGCACCCACACATCGAGCGACCAGCCATCGAACCATGGCGTAACGAGTCCGCGCGGATCCACCAGCGCTTCGCGCGCGCGGCGCGGATTGCCGATCATCGTCCAATCGCGATGCGTGTAGTTGATGGTGTACAGACTAAAGCCATACGGCAGAAACGCGCGGTCGCGCGGATTGAATTGACGCTCTGCCCAGTACGGCAAAACCCAATCGCGATTGGTCGGAAAAAAATTGTGGTTGTGCCAGCCACGCAACACCAGGCGCGCACCAATCGGAATCAGTTCGGCGGGGAAGGGGAGCGCGGTCTCCGCGCCGCGTCCCAGATGCGCGCTGGCAAAGAAATAATCGAGCGCGTCACGCGGGATGTGAAACCGCGCGGCAAGAAATCGGAAGAGAGAATGTGTGAGTGACATACTTTGTATTTTACACGAGAATCGGCGCGCGAACAAATATTTGTGCAAAACGCCAAAGTGCATTATAATAGCAAATGGAATTATTCCGACGTATCGTCACCTGTGAGTGCGTCCGTGACGATACGTCATATTTTGACCAGAGGTATTTTTAGCACGAATGGCAAGTTCCGATTTTTGGAATGCGGTTGGCACCACGCAAGCGGATATAGAACGTGCGTACGCGTTTTTGTTGGAACGCGGCGACGCCGCGGCAAGTCGCGACATTGCCGCGCACATCATTCGACAGCGGCTCCGCGAAGAGCAAAAACGTCTGGAAGAACTGGCAGCGCGCCGCGCGCCCATCTATCAACCCAAAGCGATCTACGCGGTGGGACAACGCGTGCTTTTCAGCGCGTTCGATCATCGTGAAGGTGTGGTCACCGCGATTCGCCCGAGCGAGAATCCGCGCGTGGCGCCGTTCCAGGTGATGACAGTGCAACTGGAAGGCGAAAGCGCGCCGCGCGAATTTGCGATGGGTTACACCGCGCCGCATCCTCTGAACGAAGACCGCGAACCGCCGGTGGAATTGACGCTTTCGCCGGAAGAAGCGATTGCCAGATACGGCGAACTGGTGCGCACGAATCTGGTGCAACGAATGAACGCCGACAAGGAATTCGTGCGACTGGACGACGGCTGGTTTCTGCGCGGCTTGCTCCCCGAAATTCACGAAGGGTATCTCCATCTCGCCGAAGCCGCCATCGAGCAATCGAACGACGCGCTGCGCACCTCCGACTTGCTCAAGATTTTTGAATTCCCTCCGACGATCAAACGCACCGCTGCGGCGTTCGCGCTGAACGTTGCGCTGGCAAACGATGCGCGCTTTGAAGATGTGGGACCGCGCAACAGTCCGCGCTGGTTCTTGAAACGCCTTGAACCCGAAGAAGCACGCGTGCGTCCCAGGATTCTGGAAGGCGCGCCAGCGCGCATCTTTACTTTGCCGAGCGAATTGGAACTCATCGCGGCGGAACTGCAAGACGAAGCCGATCTGAACGGCAACGCTAATCAAATTGCGGCACAGCCGCGCGACGAAGTACTGTTGATTTTGACGTATCCGCATCGGCGCGCCGGCACGCTGCCACTGACCCCGGTCGTGCGCGCGCTCTTGCCGCCGTTCGATCATCCGCGCTTGCGCTTTTACTTTGTGGACACGCTGACGCAAGAAAAGTTCGCGGGGTACGCCGTGAACGACGGCGCGTACATCGCCGGGCTGACCGAGTGGTTCAATGCACGCAAACTATCGCCGGGCGCTTACATCACCCTCAAGCGCGGCAGCGATCCGCTGACTGTGCTCATCGAGTATCAACCGCAGCGCGAGCGCGGGCTGTGGGTGCGCGTGGCGCGCGCCGTCAACGGACAATTGACCTTTTCGCAAGAAAAGCGGCCCATCGCGCATAAAGCGGACGAGGAGATGCTCATCGTCATTGGTGATCCGGTGAGCCTGGACGCCGCCGCGCAAAAAGCGCGCGAGTATGCCTCGCTGACAACGTTGCTAGAAGAAATTTTTCCGGAACTAGCCAAGTTGAGCGGCGCAGGACGCGTCCACGCCAAGACGTTGTACAGCGCGGTGAATCTGGTGCGCCGCGCAGGACCGCGCGCGGTGATGCATGCGCTGACCGAAAGCCGCGTGTTGTCATCGGTCGGCGGCGGCTATTTCGTTCTCAACGAAGTGCGCCGCTAATCTCCAACCTCTGATTCTCTAATCTCTCATTATGTCACCTGTTGTTCGACCAGACACCAAAACACTTTTCCATATTGATACACAGTGGTTCGAAGAAAACGGGCGCGATCTGCGAGCCGAACTGCATGCCGCGCTGTGCGATGACTGTCGCGCGCTGTACCCCACGCCCAACGATGCACGTCTGGTTGATCGCGTCGATCCGCAGACCGGTGAGGTGACGCGCGTGGACGCCCTGTGGGAATGTCTGGCTGAGCATTGCGGTCAGCAAGCGGACTTTATCACGCCGACGATGCCGCTGACGCGCGCGATTTTTCGCGCGCTCCTGGCAAACGGCAACAATCCAATGTCACCCGAAGCGTTGTATCAACGCATCCGCAAGAGTAACCCCGCGGGCATTCTGCGCGTGCTGATGGGCGCGCACATCGAATACGGCATCGTACCTTTCCAAGCCCCGTAACCGTCCTTCGTCATTCGTCTTTCGTCCTTCGTCCTTCGTCCTCCGTCTTTCGTCCTTCGTCCTTCGTCCTCCGTCATTCGTCCTTTGTCCTCCGTCACCTGGAATCGAAAATTCTCGGATCGTAGGTCCCGCTCGCGCTCCAGAACATCCAGCCGGCACTTCCCACGTCCATCGCGGCTTGTTTCTGCAACCGATATTGCGTTACGCCAAAATTGCTGCGCCCCGGATACGCCTGAATCCACAGCCGCACTTTGGTTGATGTTTTTTCGATGGCGCGCTGGTAACTGTGCAAAACCACCTCGTACGGGCAGCGAGTCGCTTCGGTACAATTTTTGATTTGCAAACCGCGCGACAACAGCACAGCAGCATTCACCCACGTATCGGGATAGACCATCGGACAAAGATAGTCCACGTAGGGTCCCAAATCGCGCAAGCGTTGACCGGTGTGCTGATCATCCTCGGTCGCGGTGGTCAACCCGAACACATCGGCTGAGATGAAAACGCCGGTGGGACGCAACTCGTTTTGCGCGCGCGCCAAAAAGCCGACAATCGTCGCAATGCGCGTCTCTTCGTTGTACTCCGCGCCCCAGGCAAAATTTCCTGCTACGCCCGGAAAGCGCACGTAATCGAATTGAATTTCGTCAAAGCCCATCGCCGCAATTTCTCTGGCAAGCGCGATGGCATAATGCCAATTGTCTTGTACAAACGGATTGAGCCACGCTGCGCCACCATCTTCGGTAAACACCGCGCCATTGGGGTAACGCACGGCTTGCGCGGGGCGTTGCGTGGCTAACAGCGTGTCTTGAAACACCGGCAACCGCGCGATGCAGTACACTTGTTGCGCGCGACAACGTTCCAGCACCTCGGGCAGATCAACTCCTAGCGCGGAATACGCGCCGATTTGTTTGGCAAGCGGGACAGCACTCTCCCAGGCAAGGCGTCCCTTTTCTGATTTGACGTCAATGACGAGCGTGTTCAACTCGGTCCTGGCAACGAGCGCGAACAACTCGCGCACCTGTTCCATCGGCATCGCAAAGGGGACGCGAATCCCTTTGACGATGAACGGTGTCAACGCGACATCGCGCCGCGCCGTGTTGTCCACAGTCACCTGAATTTTTTGATAGCCCGGCGCTTTGAACATCACGCTGGCTTGCGGCGGCACATTTTCTAAACGATACGCGCCGCGCGCGTTCGTCGTGACGATAGTGTTCCCCAGATAAACCAGCGTTCCGCTGATGGGTTGACCGGTCGCCGCATCGGTGACGACACCTTCCAGCGTATTCGGTCGCAGCGCGAGGCGCAAATCGCTTCCGGTGAAGGGCGCGCTCGCGCTATCATAACCGGGCGCGGTGACGCGCACCGTTGCGCCAGGCTGGACGCGACGCAAAATCGCCACACCGCTTGCATCGCTCGTCGCGTTCAACGCATCGGCTTGAATACGCGCGTGACGAACGGGCTGCTGGGTGTACCGATCCAGCACGGTAATCGTTAGCGTATTGGGAAGCAAGGCTAATTCAATGTCCGTTTGACCATCGAAAGACAATGCCAGCGGTTGATACCCCGGCACCTGCACTGTGATTGGCGTGTGCATCTTGACACCGCGCGCTTCCACCTGGCCAGCGGCATTCGTTGTCAACGTTTGCTCACCGACTTGCAAGGAGACATTCGCAAGCGATTGTTGCGTTTCGGCATCGCGCACATAAAACGTCACGCGATTTTGTTCCAATGCCACATTGAGCGCGAACGCGCGTGCAAAGAGCGCGTCGCCGTTCACGTCGGCGCGCAACGGCACATAACCATCCGCTTCGACAACAAGCGTATGCGCACCGCGCGGAATCTCGACGCTGTACTCGCCGCGCGCGTTCGTCGTCACGACGCGGTCCGCAATCGCGAGGCGCGCGTCAGCGATGGGCGTATCGAGCATCGCATCACTGACAATGCCGGTCAAGGTACGCGTTTCGAACGCAAAATAAACTAACGCGAGCGCAACCGCGCCGCAAAGGCATATCAGGATAAAAATCAGTAAAAACCAGATGCGTTTTGACATTGGCAAAAATTATAACACAGTTTCCACAATCTTTCTAGATTTTTCCACAGGGTTATTCACTCGCTTGGGGTGTTCGCGCTGTATCACTACTATATTTTGTATGCGTGCAAAAAATAAAATCACATCCTTGCTGGTTATTCACTTGTTCTCCACAAAAAAGTTTTCGCGGTATGCGTGAGTGTGGTGAAAATAAATTTTTTGTCAATCTTAAAAAGACGGTGCGCGTTTTTCTTTTTTAAGGTAAACCTCTTGCATACTCGCGGAACCTCTGCTAAAATAGCGCGGCACATAGTTCACCGAAAAATTTTGTCAACGGATTGATCGAGGTCACTATGAATGCAACTGAAATCTGGCACGCAACGCTGGGTGAGTTGCAATTACAAATGCCCAAAGCCACCTTCGATACCTGGGTGCGTCCCACTCACGCCATCTCCTATCGCGATGGCGAAATGACAATCGGCGTGCACAGTCCGTATGCCAAAGAATGGTTGGAAAATCGCTTGCACACTACGATTGCGCGGACCGTGACCGGTATCGTCGGGCGTACAGTGCAGGTGCATTACATCGTAAAAGACAAGAACAGTACCGAGAAACCTCCCACATTCATAACACTCTCCCAGGAGCCAACACCTTGTTCTTTCGACGCGGAGGTCACGCCGCGCGCGGTTGCTTCAGAACAGCCGGACAACTCTCGCGGCTATCCTGCCCCACTCCTCAATCCGAAATACACTTTTGGGACCTTCATCGTGGGGAACTCGAATCGGCTAGCCCACGCGGCGATGCTGGCAGTTGCAGAACATCCCGGCGAGTCGTACAATCCTCTGTTTCTGTATGGCGGCACCGGACTCGGCAAAACTCATCTCTTGCATGCACTCGGGCAACATCCCAACGTGCGCTGGCGCCGCGTGCGCTATGTTTCATCCGAAACATTCACTAACGACCTGATCAACGCGATTCGTACTCAAACCACCGATGAATTTCGTCATACCTATCGCGAGATTGATGTGTTATTGATTGACGATATTCAATTCATCGGCGGCAAAGAAGCCACGCAGGAAGAGTTCTTTCACACCTTTAATCATTTGTACGCGGCGAACAAACAAATCGTCATCTCATCGGACCGCCATCCCCGCGCGATCCCGACACTCGAAGAGCGCGTCCGCTCGCGCTTTGAGGGCGGAATGATCACCGATATTCAGCCCCCCGATCTGGAAATGCGTATCGCTATTTTGCGTGCCAAAGTGGACGCGATGGGAATCGCCGTGCCGAATGACGTAATTGACTTTATCGCGCACAAAGTCCAGACGAACATCCGTGAACTGGAAGGCGCGCTGACGCGCGTCATCGGTTATGCGCGCTTGATGAACACCCCCCTTTCGATGGAACTGACAACGTCGGTCCTGCAAGATATTGTGCGCCAACAACCTCTCACTGTCGAGCAAGTCTTGAATGTCATTGCGGATTACTATCACGTTGAGCTGACCGATTTGACAGGACGCAGTCGAAACAAAGAAGTTGTACTCCCGCGTCAGATGGCAATGTACATCTTGCGCGAAGAGATGGGCACATCACTACCCCAAATCGGTGAAGCACTCGGCGGACGCGATCATACCACCGTGATGTACGCCCACGAAAAAATGAAAGAGGAAATCGAAACAAACGAGCAACGTCGGCGTGAATTCCTTGCTATTCGTGAGCGACTCTACAAGCAATAATCCACAACAAAAATCGGAACTCTGTGTTTGCGAGTTCCGATTTTTGTTGGTGCAACCCATCTTTTCAATTCAACAACAATTATTTTATGGTAAACTTCACTTTTATCCACATGTTGATAAAATTGTGGATGTGTGGATAACTACCCTTTTGTTGTGGATAAAAGGTGACTTGTGTGGATAACTTTACCTACTCCTTGTGTCCTCGCGGGTTGTCAACTACAACTAGTTGGGCTAGACAAGCCGCGTCAATAACCCTGTGGAAAACAGTCGTTGTTTCATCCTCAGTAATTCACATCACCTCTGGAAAACCCTGCGTGCGTCTTCCACTAAATTTAGCGGTTGACTTTGCCTCACACACAAAATAGCGAACTGTTTCGCACAGGTGTTCTCTGTATCCACTTATCCCCAGACTCTATGACGACTAGATCTGTAATGAATCCATCGAGAGAATAAACGCAATTTGCCTAACGATTCAACCAGCGCAGAATGACATTCAACAAAATTGTCAGGATGATGCTCAGCAAAATCGAGGTGACAATCGGAAAGAAGCAAGATATGTTGCCGGTTTGAATAACAATGTCACCGGGTAACCATCCCAATCCTGTGAGTTTGCTGGATACGATCATCACTGCTCCAATGATCACAAAGATAGCACCCAGGATAAGCATCATCTTACCGAGTTCTTCCATACCTTTATCTCCTTCGCCGATACAAGGTCAGGAATTTTTGCAACTCTGGATTGTCTGTCCATTCGACAGGTGCGCGTTCGTATTCTTTTACATTGTCCAGAGCGTTACCAAAAATGATAATGTATTCGGGTTGACGTGTAATCACGTAGATTAAATCGAATTTCTCGTGGCCTGGTGTACCTTGTCCCAATGTGGCAACATTCAAGCGACCGATGTGCAAATCGTTGATGCCGAACATATCAATCGCCGGTAACTCGGCAAAGTATGGTAATTGCCCTGCTGCATCCACCGCGATCAATGTCCCGCGCGGGACATTGGCATTGAGCCAGCGTCCCATTGTCACGCGCGCCTGCGTTGCGCGCGCAGCATCGAAACTACGGATGTAGATGCCGTACTCGCCGTGCCATGACGATGCGAAACACAATGCGCCGACCAGCGCGCTCGCTGCCAGTGTTTCAAGGCGTTGCACGCGCGCGCCCAGGTGATTCCACAAGTTTTCCAGACCTGTGGACAACAAGAGGTAGAAAAACGGCAACAGCGGCGCGAAAAATCGCCCGACCGACCAATCACCACCCACGTAAACGATATAGCCAGCGTAGGGAATGATCAGCGCGGCAAAGTAGGTGGTCCAGAACAACCGTTGGCGGTTGACCGCTGACGGCAATCCTGAAAATAGCGCGACGATTGGCGGCAACACGATAATCCAACTCAAGTGGACGTTGACGAACTGCACAAGATGCTTCCAGCCGCGCTCGATTTGCGCGGCTGGTCCCGACGCGGCGACCTTGGCGTGAAATGTATTCGGCAAAAACGATTTGTAGTACCACCACCGCCCCAGCCAGTACGGGACAAAGAGCGCGGCAAACATAAACACGCGCGCCAGATCGCGCAGGGTGAACAAGCGTCGCTCGCACAGGACGCGCCACGCGGCTTGATGCGCGACGGTAACCGCAAACACGAGTACGCCTTCGGGGCGGGTCATCGCAGCAAGCGCGAAAAAGATGCCGCTGTAGGGCAGGTTCGAGGGATGACGAAGGAGGAACGACGAAGGACGAAGGACGGAGGACAAAGGACGAAAGACGAAAGACGAAGGCACATCTTTCGTCGTTCGTCTTTCGTCATTCGTCTTCTGCTCTTGCACGTACAGCCACGCGCCGGCAAAAATCAAAAACGCAAACAGGGGCGTTTCCAGTCCACCGACCGACCACAGGACGAACGAGCCATCGGCAGCGAGCAGAAACGCGGCAAGCCATCCTGCTCTGCGCGACACGCCCGTGCTCTGCGCAAAGCGAATGACGAGGACAAGCGTGGCAAAGCCAAACAACGCGCCCAGCAGTATGCTCGCGCGTCCGATATGCTGTCCCACACTACCTTCGACTGGAATCATCAGCGCGGTCCACAAAAAATTGGTGAACCCTTCGACGCGTTCGCCAGGATTGAAAACGAGCCCGTGCCCGCGCAGCGCGTTTTGCGCGTAACGAAACGAGATGTACGCGTCGTCCACGGCATCCGTGCCGAGCGCGACAAAGTAAAAGAGCGCGTGAGCGAGAAAGAGCGCGGTGAGGAGAAAGGCAAGCGGCAAGTGTTTCATTCTTGTTCGAGTAAACCAGACATTTGCAGAATTTCTTCGGACCACGCGCGCGCTTGCGCGGCGAGTTGTTGACGTTGGACGGGATCGTTCTGAATGTCGTGCCAGCGCCAGTACCAGCGTGTCAAGCCGCGCTGGATCTCCACCAGGCGCGCGGCGTCGTCCACGCGTTCGGCAACGAGATCGGGGGCAGACCATTCGATAAGCCAACGGCTTTCGACTAAAAGATTTTCGACCGTTAGCGATTTTGGATTCTCTGAGAATGAAGCAATACGTGCTAGAGCGGCAGCGATTCCACCCAGGCGAATCGGTAGGGTGTCTCGGAGATAGCGTTCCTGAATTTCTGGGTTAATCATTCTATTCCCTCAAATATCCAACGCACCAGTGCTTCAACACGCTGGCGTATTTCAGGGTCCTGGATGGTCATTGAGCGATTATTTTGTCGGGGACGGATGTTGATCAAGGCTTCAAAGTAAACTGTCCGCGTAGCGGGCTCCCAATCGGCTCCCCAGATGTCTTCTTGGCGACTGCCATCGGCTAGCAAAATTTGTTCACAGTCAAAATGCATCGCGCCACCACCAGCGACAACATTTCGCTCAACGTCCACAGCCAGTTTGATGTACGTTCCCAGTGCTTCCAGCATCTCAGCGATTTGCTCGGGCATCGCGCGCTCGCGCAAAAGGTGAATCTTCACAGCAAGCGCTCCTGTCTGGCGCTGGGATACGCGATGCCCAGATGGGCATAAGCGCGCCGCGTCGCCACGCGTCCGCGCGGTGTGCGCTCCAAAAAGCCGAGTTGCAAGAGGTACGGTTCATACACGTCCATAATCGTATCCGCTTCTTCACTGATGGACGCCGCAATCGTTTCCAGTCCGACCGGACCGCCATCGAATTTTTCGATGATGGTTCGCAACACTTTGCGATCAATGTCGTCCAGCCCCAGCGCGTCCACTTCGAGCATTGCCAGCGCCGCGCGCGCGATCTCAATGGTGATGGCGCCTTGCGCGCGCACCTGCGCGTAATCGCGCACGCGTCGCAGCAAACGATTGGCAACGCGCGGCGTGCCGCGCGCGCGCGACGCAATCTCGGTGACGCCGCCATCGTCAATCGGTACTCCCAGAATACTCGCCGAGCGCCGCACAATCGTTTCCATGGCCGCCTGGTCATAATAGTCCAACCGATAGACCGCGCCAAAGCGATCGCGCAAGGGTGCGGACATCATTGCATAGCGCGTCGTCGCGCCAATGAGGGTAAAGCGTGGCAGTTTCAGGCGAATGCTCCGCGCGCTCGGTCCCTTGCCGATGATGAGATCGAGTTGGAAGTCTTCCATTGCCGGGTAGAGCACTTCTTCGACCGAACGCGCGAGGCGGTGCACTTCGTCAATGAACAACACATCGCCCGCGCGCAAGTTCGTCAGAATCGCGGCGAGATCGCCGGGGCGTTCGATGGCAGGACCCGAGGTTGTTTTGATCGCCACGCGCATTTCATTCGCGATGATGTTCGCTAGCGTCGTCTTGCCCAAGCCCGGCGGACCGTACAGCAAAACGTGGTCAATCGCTTCGTTGCGCGCCTGCGCGGCTTGTAGCAGAATCGCCAGATTTTGCTTAACCTTGTCCTGACCGATGTACTCCGCTAGGTGTCTGGGGCGCAGCGATAGTTCCAGCGTGCCTTCGTCTTCGGTTGGTTTGGGAGAAACGATGCGGCTGTCGGTCATCTGTATTCAGTGTTCAGTATGCAGTGTGCAGTACGCATTACGCAATACGCATTACGCAATACGATTATACCCAAAATCCTTGCGTTCACAACCTTGACAGGCGTACGTAATCGTGTTAGAATCGCGCCAACTTGATACCGCAAAGACAATGACAGAGCCAAGTACGCGTGTGTGAACTCACAGAGAGTTGCCGGGTCGGTGCAAGGCAACGAGTGTCCGCGCGGAAATCCACTCTCGAGTCGGGGATGATGAATCCCACCGGTCGCGCCGTTATCGCGTCGAGATGCAGTTGGGTGATTCGGTGATTTGGTGATTGGGAAATGTGCTAATCACCCAATACCTAATTCACCCAATCACCTAATCACCTAACTTTAAACAAGGTGGCACCGCGAGTCCCTTTCGCCCTTGAGGTGGAAGGGATTTTTTTTGTATGCAGGATCATCGAAAATCTGCGGCGGTCGGCGGCGGCGCAGCGTCGCAGGAAAACGGGAATGCGACACTGCGTCGAGTCCGTCGGCGGTCGTACGGTAAGGAGGTATGATGTTTGATCTTCGACTCATTCGTGAACAACCCGAGCAGGTGCGCGCGATGTTGCGCGCGCGCGGCGATGATGTCGCGCGCGTGGATGCGATTCTGGCAGTAGATGAAGAGCGGCGCAAGGCGCTCGCCGAACTCGAAGCGTTACGGAATCAGCGCAACACGCTCTCGAAAGAGATTGGGCGAATGCAGGACGATGCCGCGCGCGAAGCAAAAAAAGCGCAGGTACGCGAGATCAACACACAGATTGATAGGCTGGAGCAACGCGTGAACGACGCCGAAACGCGCTTGAACGATTTACTCGCCGTGATGCCGAATATGCCGGCTGCCGATGTGCCGCTGGGCAAGGATGAGAACGACAATGTGATTGTGAAAACAGTGGGACAACCGCGCGCGTTTGATTTTACCCCCGTGCCGCATTGGGACCTGGGAACCGCGCTGGGCATTCTCGATTTCGAGCGCGGCATCAAACTCGCGGGCTCGCGCTTTTACGTTTTGAACGGCGCGGGCGCGCGTTTGCAGCGCGCCTTGATTCAATGGATGCTGGATGTGCATCTGGCGCAGGGGTATCGCGAAGTGTATTTGCCGTTTATGGTGAAAGAGCAAATTGTGTTTGGCGCGGGACAACTCCCCAAGTTTCGCGACAACCTGTATCACGATGTCGAGCGCGATGCGTGGATGGTCCCCACCGCCGAAATTCCGCTCACCGGTTTGCACGCGGGCGAAATCCTCGACGCGAAAGATTTGCCATTGCACTATGTTGCCTACACGCCGTGCTTTCGCAAAGAGGCAATGTCGGCGGGCAAGGATGTGCGCGGCATCAAGCGCGGTTTCCAGTTCGACAAAGTGGAAATGTATAAATTCTGCTTGCCGGAAAATTCGGCTGCGGAGTTGGAAGCACTGCGCGAGAATGCCGAAGAGATTTGTCGCTTGCTCGAAATTCCGTATCGCGTGAAACTGCTCTGCACCGGCGATATGGGCTTTGCCGCGTGCAAAACATACGACATTGAAATGTGGGCGCCGGGTTGCGACGAATGGCTGGAAGTTTCGTCTTGTTCCAACGTGGGCGATTTTCAAGCCCGCCGTTCCAACATCCGCTTTCGTCGTCAGGCGGGCGCCAGAACCGAATTTGTGCACACGCTCAACGGCTCGGGCCTGGCACTCCCGCGTACGATGATCGCGATTATGGAAAACTATCAGCAAGCCGATGGCAGTATCGTCGTGCCCCACGTTTTGCGCGACTATGTGAAGATGGACGTGATTCGACGTGAAACGTGATGCGTGAAGCGTGAAACCTGAAACCTTTAATCTGAAACTCAACTCAATGGCGCAAGGGGGCGAGGCGCTGGGGCGTGATGAAAACGGGCGCGTGGTCTTTGTGCCGTACGCCATCGCCGGCGAAGAGGCGCGCGTCGAAATCGTGGAAGCGAAAAAAGATTACGTGCGCGCGCGCCTTGTGGAAATCCTCACCGCCTCGCCCGCGCGCGTCGCGCCGCGCTGTCCCCACTTTGGCGTGTGCGGTGGTTGTCAGTGGCAACATATCGCCTATGCCGCGCAGTTAGAGTTCAAGACCGCAATTGTGCGCGAGCAATTCGCGCGCATCGGTCAAATTGCTGATGCGCCGGTGTTGCCGATGATCGGTATGGATGATCCCTGGCGTTATCGCAACAATGTGCAATTTCAACTCGACGCTGCGGGGCGGTTGTGTTTTCGCGCGCTCGAATCACACGATCTCGTGCCGATTCGCGAGTGTCACCTCCTTCATCCGTTGCTCGATGAACTATTCCACACGCTCTCATTCGAGGGTGCCGATTTTGACGAGGTGATGTTGCGCGCGGGAACGCGCACGGGAGAAAAGTTCCTCCTCCTCACCGGCACGGATGACACGCTGCCCGAAATTCTGGTGGACGAGCCGGTTTCGATTGCGTATCGTACGCCGCGCGGCGACATTCTCCCGCTGGTGGGCAAAGATGCCGTGCATGAGATTTTGTGCGGGCGCACGTTTCGCATTTCACCCGGCGCGTTTTTTCAAGTCAATTCGACGATGGCAGAGCGACTCGTCGAGATCGTCGAACGCTACCTTGAACCGCGCGCTGGCGATGTGCTCCTCGATGCGTTCAGTGGCGTCGGCACGTTTGGTTTGTCGCTTGCCGCGCGCGTGGCGCGCGTGATTGCCATCGAAGAAAGCAAGGGCGCGCTCAACGATGCCAGAGCGAACGCGGTCGAGTTCACTCATATCGAATTCAAACGCGGTCAAGTTGAAGACGTGTTACCCAGACTTGAAACGAAGATTGATCTTGTGGTTGCCGATCCGCCGCGCGCCGGTATCGCGCCCGCTGCACTCGAGGCGTTGATCGCGCGAGCGCCGCGCGTCATTGCCTACGTCTCTTGCGATCCCGCGACGCTGGCACGCGACGCAGGGCGCTTGATCGAAGGCGGCTATCGTCTCGTCGAGGTACAGCCCGTAGACATGTTCCCACAGACCTATCACATCGAGAGCGTTAGCCGTTTTGTGCGCGAGGAGTAAACCTCATTCCTCGCCGATGATTTTGAACTCGCGCGGCGCGCCGAGCACTGGCGCGTTCAGCGGCGCGAGATAAGGACTCGCCGGAAATGTGTACGACGCGGCTTGCGTCGGTTGCGGTGGCGCGACAATCACGACGGGTGGTTGATGGGGAACATAGCGATTCGTCGTGTAGTCGTAGCCGATTTCATGCGGTATTTCGTCGCGACCCCAGTTGCGACTCGCGGCAATCACCAGGCCAATCGTCACCGGAATCGTCGCGCTGATGCCGCACAGCGCACCAACGACGACTGCCAGCGCGTCGTGCGATAAACGATTGCCCACGACCGCGGCGAGTGCGACTGCAAAAGCAATGCCTATCACCAGGATTCCATTTCGCATCATTAACTTCCTCCCCATCGCGAACCTTTGAACGTAATTCCTCAGCCGTGCCATCCCTCGCGAAAAGCCCCATCCCCTTGCCCCCTCCCCACGCCGCTCTGCGGCGTGGGGAGGGGGAATCATCGAAGGGGTGAGGG
>DAOTYB010000071.1:0-56280 GCA_034435315.1 Anaerolineae bacterium
GCGTCAACTTAAGGCTGGTACTTGCTCCATTCCCCGCTCCTCCTTCGCCTGAATTTGGGAGAGGGGAGGGTTGTAATGCGGCATTCCCCGCTTAAGTTGACGCGTATGGGGGGCAGGGGGTGGGGCTATGCGTTTGCACAAGTGCAAAACGTGGGCTGAGAAACTTGTCCCCAAACTGAAATACATCTCAAAAGGCAAAAGGAAAAGGTGAGGTGAGAGTCTTATTGCCTGAATTGCCGCTTTGGCGTATAATAAATCTAGCGAGATGTTGCATCCTGAGAGAGTCTTGGGCAACACTGTCTTCGCTCTGTATCAAATGCGTTCCCCGCGCAGATGAGAAAGAAAGTGTGGCGTTCTTATGCGCGCCTATGTCTGACTCGTCCAGGTTTTGTGCTCGCGCGTAGAACAACTTTTTCCGGTGGAGAGAAAAAATGGACAGGCTAATGAATCCAACTATGACATCGTTATTCGATCCATCGCACGATGTGTATCGTTATGAACCGCGTGCTCTAGATGCCATCTTCAAGCCCAGGAACGTTGCTGTGATTGGTGCAACGGAAACGGCAGGTTCGGTCGGACGCACGGTTTTGTGGAATTTGATTAGCAATCCCTTCGGGGGCACGGTCTTCCCGGTCAACCCAAAGCGTTCTGGCGTTCTAGGAATCAAAGCCTATCCTACCATCAAGGACGTGCCGGAAAAAATTGATCTGGCTGTTGTTGTAACTCCGCCTCTCACCGTACCGGGTATCATCAAAGATTGTGTGGAGATAGGCGTGCCGGGGGCGATCATTATCACCGCCGGCTTTAAAGAAATCGGTCCTGAAGGTGCCGCGCTGGAGAATCAGATTCTCGAGATCGCGCGCGGGGGAAATTTGCGCATCATCGGTCCGAATTGTTTGGGCGTGATGAGTACGGTGAGCGGATTGAATGCCACTTTTGCCGCAGGAATGGCACGCGCGGGACAGGTGGGCTTTATCAGTCAAAGCGGCGCTTTGTGCACAGCGATTCTGGACTGGAGTTTTGAAGAGAACGTCGGTTTTTCACACTTTATTTCGATTGGCTCGATGCTGGACGTGGATTGGGGTGATTTGATTTACTATCTTGGCGATGACCCGCACACGCAAAGCATCGTGATGTATATGGAGACGATTGGCAACGCGCGTTCGTTCTTATCGGCTGCGCGCGAGGTCGCGCAGGTCAAACCGATTATCATCATCAAGCCCGGGCGTACCGAAGCCGCTGCCAAAGCCGCTGCGTCACACACAGGATCGCTGACGGGTAGCGATGAAGTACTCGATGTCGCGTTCAAACGTTCGGGTGTGTTGCGTGTCAACAGCATTGGCGATCTGTTCGCGATGGCAGAGGTACTGGCCAAGCAACCGCGTCCCAAAGGTCCGCGTTTGACGATTATCACCAACGCTGGTGGACCAGGCGTGCTCGCTGCAGATGCTCTGTTGACGAGTGGTGGTGAATTGACACCACTGTCCGAAGAAACGCTTCAGGCGTTCAACGCCTTTTTGCCTCCGGTGTGGAGTCATAACAATCCTGTGGACATTATCGGTGATGCGACACCAGAACGCTATGCCAGAGCGCTAGAGACGGCGGCACAGGATCCGAATAGCGATGGTATTCTCGTCATTTTGACACCACAAGCGATGACCGATCCGACCGCCACCGCAGAAAAATTGAAACCCTATGCTACGCGTACCGATAAACCGATTCTTGCCAGTTGGATGGGAGGCAAAGAGGTCGCAGCAGGAATTTCGATTCTCAATCACGCCAGTATTCCAAGTTTTGAATATCCGGACGATGCGGTACGAATGTTTAGTTATATGTGGCAGTATTCGCAAAACCTGCGCAGTTTGTACGAGACACCGACCTTGTCTCCCCATTGGCGCGGTGATGGTGCTGCCTCGTCATTCGAACAAGCGGAACGCATCCTCGCGTCGGTGCGCAGCGCGGGGCGTACGCTCCTCACCGAGGTCGAGTCGAAACAACTTTTGGCGGCGTATCACATTCCTACGGTCGAAACGCGCGTGGCGAGAGATGTGGCAGAAGCTGTCCAGCATGCCGACGCCATTGGCTATCCGGTTGTGCTCAAACTGTACTCGGAAACGATTACCCACAAGACCGATGTAGGTGGCGTGGTTTTGAATCTAAGAGATGCCACCGCTGTCCGACAGGCGTTCGAGAGCATCAAGGCGTCGGTGAGCGAAAAAGTTGGCGCGCAACATTTTCAAGGTGTGACCGTTCAGCCGATGATCAAACTCGATGGTTATGAGTTGATTTTGGGGAGCACGGTGGATGCACAATTCGGTCCGGTGCTTTTGTTCGGCACAGGTGGACAATTGGTCGAAGTGTTCCGCGACAGCGCGCTCGGTCTGCCGCCACTTACGACCACACTGGCGCGTCGAATGATTGAGCAAACGAAAATTTACAAGGCACTCAAAGGTGTGCGCGGGCGTCCGCCGATTGATCTGACAGCGCTTGAAACGTTGATGGTGCAATTCAGCCTGCTGGTCGCCGAGCATCGCTGGATCAAGGAAATTGACATCAATCCTCTGCTCGCTTCACCCGAGCGTCTCATCGCGCTCGACGCGCGCGTGGTTCTGTACGATCCGCACACGCCCGAAGAGGCATTACCACAACTTGCCATTCGCCCCTATCCGGTGCAGTACGTCAAAGTGGTTCAGGGCAAAGATAACGTCGCGCTGACGTTGCGCCCGATTCGTCCCGAAGACGAACCGCTCATCCGTCGGTTTCACGAGACCCTTTCGGATCGTAGCGTGTATCTGCGCTACTTTAGTCCACTCATCTTATCCCAGCGTGTCACCCACGAGCGTCTGGCGCGCGTCTGCTTTGCTGATTACAATCGCGAGATTCCCATCGTGCTTGAACGCGAAGGACAAATCATTGCCGTCAGTCGTCTCAGTCGGTTGCATCAACCCAACACGGCACGCTTTACGATGCTGGTCAGTGATCGTTTCCAGGGGCAGGGCCTGGGCAATCTGCTGATGCAACACATTCTGGAGATTGCGCGCGCGGAAAAGATTACGCGGGTGGTCGCGCATATCCTCGCCGAGAACATGACGATGCAACGGTTGTGTCAGAAATACGGTTTTACTATCGTGCCGCTGGAAAAAGGAATTGTCAGAGCAGAGATACAACTCTAGAGCGGTACGATGGTGTACGGAGGCTACGAATGGAATATACTCATCTGGGACGCACCGGGTTGTTGGTCAGTCGCTTGTGTTTGGGGACGATGAATTTTGGTCCTCACACCAGCGAACCGGATGCTTTTGTGATAATGGACAAGGCGTTGGAAGTGGGGATCAACTTTTTTGACACCGCCAACGTGTACGGACGCAAAAAGGGTGAAGGTATCACAGAGCAGATCATCGGACGCTGGTTTGCACAAGGTGGCAAGCGTCGCGAACGTGTCGTTCTGGCCACCAAGGTGTACGGTGGGATGGGAGATTGGCCCAACGAATCGAAATTATCCGCGCTGCACATTCGGCGTGCCTGTGAAGATAGTTTGCGTCGCCTGCAAACCGATTATATTGACCTCTACCAGATGCATCATATTGATCGCGCCACACCGTGGGAGGAAATCTGGCAGGCGATGGAGGTGTTGATTCAACAGGGCAAGGTGATTTATGTAGGGAGTAGCAATTTTGCCGGCTGGCACATTGCACAGGCAAATGAAGCCGCGCGGCGGCGCAATTTGATGGGGCTGGTCTCGGAGCAAAGTTTGTACAATCTGACGGCGCGCACGATCGAGTTAGAAGTGATTCCCGCGTGTCGCGCGTATGGGATGGGGCTATTGCCATGGAGTCCGCTGGGCGGTGGGATGCTTGGCGGCGCGCTGACTCGAGCGATGGCAGGACGTCGCGCCGAGGAACCGCGTCTTCAAGCCATCGAAAAATTCCGTCCCCAGTTGGAACGGTACGAAGCGTTGTGTCGCGAAATGGGAGAGAAACCTGCCCATGTAGCCCTCGCCTGGCTTTTGCGCAATCCTGTAGTGACTGCTCCCATCATCGGTCCGCGTACGCTGGAGCAACTGACCGATTCGTTGCGCGCTATCGAACTGAAATTGCCAGACGACTTTGTGCAACGGCTTGAGCAGATTTTCCCAGGACCCGGCGGCGAAGCCCCCGAAGCGTATGCATGGTAAGAGACTATGGCGTACCGCATTACCAATGCCTGTACTGCGTGCGGCAAATGTATCAACCGCTGTCCCTGTAACGCCATCTACGTCACGCCGACCGAGGTGTATGCGATTGAGCCGAGTCGTTGTAGCGAATGTATTGATGTAGCCAAGCCGCGTTGTCGCGCTGTGTGCGCGGCACGGGCCATCGAACTTGATGCGGCGTGTCGCGAGACGCCCGAGGCGTTGTGGGCAAAACACCGCGTCGCGCGCACGGTGCGGGGACGTACGACGGTTCGCACTACACAATGAGCATTGTGCGTACAGAACAAAACCGGGTTGGCTTGTGCAACCCGGTTTTGCTTTTGGAACGGGAGTGGATGGGAGTCGAACCCACCAGAGCCGTATCAACGCCTCTCAGCGGTTTTGAAGACCGTGGACCTCACCGGAGATCACCCACCCCCACATCAGTGGAAATATGCGCTCCTAATGGACTAGAATCTAACACGAGTAAAGGGAATTGTCAAAATAACATTTATTTCAATCCACTCTTCAGCACTTGCCAATACGCCTTGACGCGCTGTGCCCGCAGGGCGCGCTTGTGCCCCACCAGCCATTTTGCCGCTTCCTCGGCGATTTGGTACGCAAACATTGCAAGCAGAAACGCGCGCACGATTTCCGCGACGAACGCGCCGCGCGTCTTGCGGAAAAATTGCACCTTGCTCGAATGAAAATACCTATCACGCTGGGCAACCACTTGTTCCGACGATTTGCCTTCGTAGTGAATCACACGTGCGGTCGGCAAATAAACGACCTGCCATCCCGCCTGTTTAGCACGATAGCACCAGTCGAGTTCTTCCGAGTACATAAAGAACGCTTCGTCCAGGCCGCCGATTTGTTCGTACACCGCGCGGCGCACGAACATTGCCGCGCCGGTGATCCAATCCACCTCTTGCGTCGCGTCGTCGGGCGTATCGAGCATATAGTAGCGCGCGAGCACGCGGTTGCGTGGAAACCACTGTTGTAGTTTGGTGGATTCAAGGAAGGCGGTCGCTAGCGTGGGAAAGCGCCGACGCGAGGATTGTCGCGTGCCATCGCCGTAAAACAATTGCGGACCGAGGATGCCGACGCGTGGATGCGCTTCGGCGTACTCGTACAAAAGGCGTAGCGCGTCGGGATGCAGTTCGGTGTCTGGGTTGAGCAGAAAAAAATAACGCCCTTGCGCAAGGGCGAGGGCTTGATTGTTCGCGCGCGTAAAGCCAGCGTTTTCACTGTTCGTAATCACGCGCACGTCTGGAAATTCTGCGCGAAGCATCTCCACCGTGCCATCGCGAGAAGCATTGTCCACGACGATGATCTCAGTGTTCAGTGGACGGTGTTCAGTATTCAGTGGGCTGTGTTCAATGTTCCGTGAGCTGTCCGTTGCCTGAACACTGCACACTGAATCCTGACTACTGAATACCGAAGACTGACTACTGACTACTGACGCTAGACACTGTCGCAGCAACTCGCGCACGTTCCAACTGACAATGATAATCGAAATGTCCAGCATCTGAACAAATGAACAAATGACAAATGAGCAAATGAACAAATGGTTTGGCTCATTGGCACATTGGATAATTGGCTCATTGCCCTGGGATTACAACGTACGCTCGACTACATAGTCGGCAAGTTCGATGAGGGAGCGGCGATACACGTTATCGGGAAAGATGGCCAGCGCGTCGCGCGCGCATTGTGCCGCGCGCTGGGCTTCGGCTCTGGCAGCGGCAATGGCGGGCGACTGACGAATCGCCTCGATGAGTTGTTCGACGTGGGTCGTCAACAGTTCACCCACGGGCTGATCACGTGCCACTTCTTCGAGGTAATAAAAAACCGGCAACGTGAATGTGCCTTGACGCAGATCGCTGCCGACCGGTTTGCCGAGTTCTTTTTCGTCGGCGGTGAAATCGAGAATGTCATCTACCATTTGAAACGCCATTCCCAGATGGCGTCCGTACGCTTTGAGCGCGGCGATTTGATTTTCGGGCGCGCCGCTGAGGATGGCGCCCCCTTCGGTCGCCGCGATGAAGAGCGAGGCGGTTTTACTTTCGATGTGCTGGTAGTACTCGTGGCGATTGGGGGGCCAATGGGCGCGCGCAAAATCCTGACGAATCTCGCCTTCACAAATTGTCATCAACGTTCGCGCAAAGAGGCGCATCACGCGAGAATTGTCGAGACCAGCGGCAATGTCGGCGGCGCGCGCCAGCAGAAAATCACCGGCGAGAACAGTCGCCGTGCCGCTCCAGCGCGAGTTGATGGTCGGATTGCCTCGGCGGGTGGGGGACCGATCAATCAAATCATCGTGAATGAGCGTCGCGGCATGGACCAGTTCTGTCGCCGTCGCCAGCGCGTACATTTTTTCAGGATCGGTCGGATGAAACTTGGTGGCGAGCAGAGCGAGCGCAGGACGAATGCGTTTGCCACCACTGCCGATCAACATCTCGAAAATATCGGCAAGCGGGAGATATTCCACGCGCACTGCCTGGCGCAGGCGCGTTTCCACTTGAGCCAGTTCTTCTTGAATGGGTGCAAAGATTTGTTGAATGTTCACAACCCTTCACCTATGCTGGACAAGCCAAAGAGGGCTTGACAATTTTTCGTGGTCACTCGGGCAATCGTTGCCACATCGGTCTGTTGCAGTTCCGCGATTTTCGTGGCGATGTGAACAAGGTACGCCGGTTCGTTTCGTCTGCCGCGCAGCGGCGAAAGGTACGGCGCATCAGTTTCGATGACGATATGCTCGCACGGCACTGCTGCTGCCACCGCACGCACGCGCGGCGCGTTCTTGAATGTGACAGTGCCAGAAAACGACAGCGTGTATCCCAGCGCGATGGCTTCTTGTGCCATCGCCACATCGCCAGAGAAACTGTGCAAAATGCCGCGCGGTTTAAAGGCGTGTTCGCGCAAGATGCGCATCAGCGCGGCGTGCGCGTCGCGCTGATGAATCACCACCGGTTTTCCGAGTTCGGCGGCTAAAGCCAGATGCGCGCGAAAAACGCGCTCTTGCAATTCGCACGGTGCACCATCGGCGTAGTGAAAATCCAGCCCCGTCTCGCCGATGCCCACGACGCGCGGATGCATTGCCAACTCGCGGATGCGCGCAAAAGTTTCCGTGTTAAAAGTTTCGGCGTGATGTGGATGGATCCCAACGATAGCGTAAACACCGGGATAGCGTTCTGCAAGTGCCACGACCGCGCGGCTCGAGGCAACATCCGTGCCCGCCGTAATCAGCGCGCCCACATTATTGGCTTGCGCGCGCGCCAGCACCGCGTCTAGATCGCTGGCAAATTGTTCATCGTCGAGATGGCAATGCGCGTCAACCCACATCGGATTCTACTTGGGCGCCAGCCACGCGAGTCCCACTACGCCCGGTCCCACGTGCGTCCCCGAAACCGGTCCCGTCTCGGCAATCGTCACCTGCCCATTCGGGATGTGAGACATCACCATATACTTGAGTCGGCGCGCCAGCACCTCCGCGTAGCAATGCACCACTGCCATTTCTTGATTCAAGCCATATTCCAGCGCAATCTCCACAAGGCGTTCTAGTGCCTGTTGCTGCGTGCGCGCTGCGCCCAGCGGGAGCACTTCGCCGCGCGAGAGAGCGAGGAGCGGCTTGACGTTGAGCATCGTGCCCACCATTCCCGCCGCCTTACCGAGTCGGCCACTGCGCTGCGCGTACTGCAACGAATCGAGCATCGCGATCAGGCGCGGACGTTCGCGCAGCGATTCGACGAGTTCCAGGATTTCGGTCAGCGTGGCGCCGCGCGCCGCCGCGCGCGCCGCGTGAATGACCAGCCACCCTTGCGCCATACTCAATTGCTGCGAGTCCACAACCTCGATCATCACTGGTGTATCTTGCCTGACGTTCTGCGCGGCAAGGCGCGCCGAATTAAACGTGCCGCTCAACGTACTCGCCACGTGAATCGAAACGATCTGGCGCGTGGTGCGCGCAAGTTGGCGATACACCTCCTCGAACATACCCACCGGCGGATTCGATGTGGTGGGCGGTTTAGGAATATTTGCAATCAGACGATAAAAACCTTCCGTATCCAGATCTAACTTGTCGCGATAGGTTTTACCGCCAACCTGAACAAGGCACGGAACGATGGTAATGTCCAGCCCTTGCATCAGTGCGGGAGGAAGATCCGCCAGACTGTCAGTGACGATTTTAACGTTTGCCATAGTCTTTCAAACCTGCCAGTTTCAAGCCCGCGTCCAGAATATCATGACGCTTGTGCTCGAGAGTAGTCTCCACGTAGAACCGCATAATCGGTTCCGTGCCCGAAAAGCGAATCACCAGCCAACCGCCATCGGCGAGCAAGTACTTGAATCCATCCAGCGTGTTGATGCCGATCACGCGAACGCCGGCAATCTCACTCGGTTGCGCGCTCTGCAAGCGCGCCAGAATCTCGCCACGTTTTTCCTCCGGGAAGGTCGTGTCAATGCGTTCGTAGTAATGCGGTCCCACCAAATCGAAAAGATGCTCGATGAGTTGCGAGGGCGTCTTGTTGGTCTGCACCACGAAATCGAGCAGATACAACCCGGCGACGATGCCATCGCGTTCGGGAATGTGACCTTGAAACGCATAGCCGCCCGATTCTTCACCGCCGATGAGCGCGTGGGTCTCGACCATTTTCGGCGCGACGTACTTAAAGCCCACGCCGGTCTCGTACAGCGGCACGTTAAAACGCCGGGCAAGTTTGTCGAGCATCACGGTGGTGTTGAGTGTGCGCACAATCGCGCCCCGTTGTCCGCGCACCTCTAGCAAGTACAACGCGAGCAACGCGTACATTTGCAACTGGTGGATAAAGACGCCTTTTTCCGTCGCGCCACCGATGCGATCCGCGTCGCCATCGGTCGCGATGCCCAGATGCGCGCGTTCGCGCTTGACCAGTTCCAACAAACCGTTGACGTTCGGCGGGATCGGTTCGGGGTTGTTCATCTCTGGAAAGAGGGGATTGCGCTGGTCGTGAATCTCGACGACGCGCGTGGTGCCGCCAGCGAGCAAACTCTTGAACCAGCCCATTCCCGCGCCCCACATCGAATCAATGGCAAGAGTCAAGCCCGATTCGCGCAGCGGCGTCAGGGAGACAAGTCGTTCGAGTTGTTCCAGATACGCTGGCTTGGGATCAAAAATTTCGACGAGTCCTTGCTCGCGCGCGCTATCAAAGGGGACGCGCTTGATTTCTTCGGGTGGCGGAATCAGCGACTCGATGTGTTTCAAACCTTCGGGCGCAATCGCGCCCGCGTAATCGGCGCGCACCTTAAAGCCGCCCCAGATAGGTGGATTGTGCGACGAGGTGATGTTGACCGCGCCGTGTGCCTTTTTGGCAAGAATGGCATAGGAGATGACCGGCGTGGGCGTCGGGCGATCCACCAGATACACCTTGATTCCGTGCGCGGCAATCACTTCGGCGACGGCTTGCGCGAACAAGTCGGAGGCAAAGCGCGTGTCATAGCCGATGACCAAGCCGCGCGTCGTCTGGTTCGTCGCGATGAGATAGCGCGCCATTCCCATCGCACAGCGACGTACATTCTCAAACGTAAAATCTTCGGCGATAACTCCACGCCACCCGTCTGTACCAAAAACGATCTTTGTCAGCATCCTCTCCTCAAGTCAATGAGCCAATGAGCCAATGCATCAATGAGCCAAATCAAATGTGCCAAATGTGCCAAACGTGCCAAACTATTTGTCATTCGTCATTCGTCATTCGTCGTTCGTCATTCGTCCTTGGGCTCATTGGCACATTGGGCAATTGGCTCATTGCTCACGTAATCGTTTCTTGTATCACCGTAGCAATTGTGTGCGCCGCGCGCTCGATTGCCGCGGCGTCTTTTCCCTCAATCATAATGCGCGCGAGGTTTTCGGTGCCCGAATAGCGAACCAGAATGCGCGCGTCGTCGCCGAGCGCGCGTTGTGCGCGCGCGATGGCATCCTGAATCGGGGGAAATTCGTCAAGCGGTGGTTTGCGCGGCACGCGCACGTTCACCAGCACCTGGGGATAGCGCGTCATACATGTAGCGAGTTGCGCAAGTGACTCACCGCGCCGCGCCATAATCTCGGCAAGGCGAAGTGTCGTGTAGATGCCGTCTCCCGTCGTGTGTGCACCATCGAACAAGACGATGTGCCCCGATTGTTCGCCCCCCACCACGCCGCCCATCGCGCGCATCCGTTCGGTGACCCACCGATCGCCAACGGCGGTGCGCTCCAATGTGACCCCGATTTCCGCGAGCGATTTTTCTAGACCGATGTTCGCCATCACGGTCGAGACGACCGCGTTGCCGTTGAGCAAACCGCGCGCGTGCAGATCGCGCGCGAGAATCGCCAGCACAAAATCGCCATCCACAAAGTTGCCATATTCGTCCACGAACACGGCGCGGTCGCCATCGCCATCGAACTGTACACCGAAATCAGCGCGCGTGCGCAAGACCGTGTCGCGCAAGAGTTTTGGTTCCAGCGCATCGTAACCGTAATTGATGTTCACGCCATCGGGTTGATGATTGAGGGCGAGCACGTCCGCGCCCAGTGCACGCAACACGCGCGGTGCCAGTTCCGCTGTGGCGCCGTTGTTGCAATCCACCACCACGCGCATGCCAGACAAAATCGGCTGACGCGCCACCGCGTTCAACAAGAAATCCGCATACGCGTCCACTGCGCCGGCATCGTCGCGGCGCTGACCAATCGAGCCAATCGGTCGGCGCGTGGGCGTGGCGTGATTGGCAAAGGCAAGCGTCTCGACGCGCGCTTCGTCCGCATCGGGAATTTTGAAACCATCCGCGCCGAACACCTTGATTCCGTTATAATCGAACGGATTGTGCGATGCGGAAATCACAATCCCACAACGCGCCGCGCGCGCGCGTGTGAGCAAGGCAATGCCGGGCGTAGGAACAACGCCCACGTGGAGCGTCTCGAATCCCTGTGCCATCAAGCCGGCGGCAAGCGCGTTTTCGATCATCGCGCCGCTCAGGCGCGTATCGCGTCCAATCACGGCGAGCGGTTTGTGGGTGTCGCTTCCCAACACCTCACCGAGCGCGCGACCGATGTGGGTGATGAATTCGGGTGTCAGTGGAAACTCGTTCGCGATGCCGCGAATGCCGTCGGTGCCAAACAAGCGTTCAGTCATCAGATACAGGTGCTACTCCGAAGAGATCTTTCTTTCCACCAGAGTTACTGTTGTTTCTGCCAGTTGAATGGCGGTGCGCGCCTCATCCACCCGATAGACTTGAGCGGGTACGCCGTCTGGCAATCCATTTGGATAACGTGTCGCGATGTACAGGCGATCCAGGAAGGCAACCTGAGTAACGAGAGGTTTGAAATCCTCATCCAGCCTGGCGCATTCTTTTGCCAACTCGAGAACCGAATGTCCTCTCACACGCCGTTTGCCGCGAGAGTAAAGGTACGCCTTGAGTGCGCGTTCGGCGGCTTGCTGAGACCAAAAACAGGCGACGGAATAAAAGCCACCTTGTTCGTTCCACTTTGCGGCTGCCAGATCAGACTGTGCCTGCTGTAGCCATCTTTGTCCTGATTGTTCTGCTTGTCCCTTTGGCATTCCTCTACTTCGATGTAGCGGGTTCAGCGGCTTGTGTCGAGTGCCCGCGCGCGCATAGACCACGATACCTTCGCGGACAATGTCCGCGATGAAAGGATTGGCGCGCGTCTGCATTTCCGCAAATTCGTTGGGCGTATAGACCAGCACATCCAGCGCGAAATCGGGTTGGATCAAATCGTACACCTCTGCCAGCCGGTCGAGGAAACAGGCATTCGTTTCTTTGATGATGGCAATATCAATGTCGCTGCACCGATTGGTGTCACCTCGCGCGGCAGAGCCAAACAGAATCACACGTTCGGGATCGTACGGCTTGAGCGCACGCACGATGCGATTCACGCGCCGACGCACACGCGCATCCACCTTCACCTCATGACCATCACTGCACTCACGCGCTCATAACCTATGCTGCTTTTTGAGAGCCGCCAGATCTGCCTGCACCATCATTTCAATCATCTGTTCAAAGGTGACGCTGGGTTCCCAGCCCAGTTTTTGCTTTGCCTTGCTCGCATCACCGATAAGCAAGTCCACATCAGCGGGACGCAAATCGGCGGGGTTCACATACACGTACTTTTGCCAGTCGAGATCCACGCATCCAAACGCCACTTCGCACAAATGCCGTACCGAATGCGTTTTACCGGTGGCGATGACATAGTCTTCGGGCTGGTCTTGTTGCAGCATCAAGTGCATCATTCGCACATAATCGGGCGCCCAGCCCCAATCGCGCTGCGCGTCGAGATTGCCCAGCGGGAGTTTGTCTGCCAGTCCCAGCGCGATTTTTGCCGCGTGATACGTGACCTTGTGGGTAACGAATTCCAAGCCCCGGCGCGGCGATTCGTGATTGAACAAAATCCCTGAAACCGCGAACATATTGTACGATTCGCGATAGTTGACGGTGATCCAGTGACCGTACACTTTGGCAACGCCGTAGGGACTGCGTGGGTGAAAGGGGGTGGTCTCCTTTTGCGGCACCTCAACGACCTTGCCAAACATTTCCGACGACGACGCCTGGTAAAAACGAATGTCAGGGTCCACAATGCGAATCGCTTCGAGCATTCGCGTGACCCCCAGCGCGGTAAACTCGCCGGTTAGCACGGGTTGTTTGAACGACGTCGGGACGAACGATTGAGCAGCCAGATTATACACTTCGCTGGGACGATGTTCGCGCAAAACGTCAATCAGCGATACTTGGTCCAGCAAGTCACCCTGCACGATGCAAATCTTGTCCTGAATGTGCATAATGCGTTCAAAGTTGATGGTTGAGGTGCGCCGCACCATCCCAATCACTTGGTAGCCAAGTTCCAAAAGATACTCGGCAAGGTAACTGCCATCTTGTCCGGTGATTCCCGTAATCAATGCTCGTTTCTTTGCCATTGATGCTCCAGGGTGATGTGGTAACAGGTATGCTTATCCGCGTTGACGTGCTACCTGCTCCCGCCAATAGTCTAGAATATCGCGCAGGCTGGTTTCCAGTGGAATCGTTGGAGTCCAGCCGGTCTGCGTACGAAATTTGGTGGGATCGCAATACAAAATCGGTGTGTCGGAGGGACGAAAGCGCGCCGGATCGGCTTCCACACGAATCGCCGCGCGACTGTGTTGTAACAACATCTCGACGATGGTCTGGATGGAGACGGCACGCGCGCTGCCGATGTTGTACACCTCGCCGGGCACGCCGTGTTCGAGGGCGAGATAGTAGGCGCGCACCATATCGCGCACATCGGTAAAATCGCGCTGCGCGCTCAGATTACCGACGTACAACACCGGCGCGCGCAAGCCGGCTTCGATTTCGGCAATCTGTTTGGCAAAGTTCGACGTGACGAATTGCTCGCTCTGGCGCGGTCCGATGTGATTGGACGGTCGCACGCGAACCACGTGCAACCGATGGCTGAGAAAATATTGCAAGCCCAAAAAATCCTGAGCGATTTTGCTCACGCCATACGGACTATCGGGGCGCAACGGCGTGGTTTCCGTGATAGGCAGATCGCGCGCGTCCACGCGTCCATACTCGTCCATTGAGCCGATAACAAGAATCCGCGCGGAGGATTGCAAGCGTGCGGCAGTGTGGAGGACGTTCACCTGCGCGCGGATGTTCGTCTCCAGAGTCGCCCAGGGGTCTTGCCATGAGATGGGCGCAAACGCCTGTCCTGCCAGATGGTAGATGTGCGTCGGTTGTGTTTGCGTCAACAGGTTTTCCACGACGTGCGCGTCCGTCAAATCACCAGGGATGAACGTGACCCGTGAACCTAAATGAGATAGATGACTCGTCGAACCCAGCCCGGTGCCAAAAACGTGAACATCTGCCTGAGTCAACAAAAACTCTGCCAGATGACTGCCGGCAAAGCCATTCATTCCCGTGATGAGCGCGCGCATTCTACTGTGTGTGACTCCAAAAACTTGGCTCATTATACCCGAAATTGGCATCTCGCGCAAAACGGTTTGCGTTTCGCGCACGCAAGTCACTTGATATTCGTCGCTACGGCTAAAGCGTGAACGCTGGCAATCGCCAGCGTTCACGCAGCAAACTTGATACGCGCGTCAAAATCGAAACAGCGTGAACGCTGGCGACAACGACGCCAAGCCAAAACTGACCTGCGGCAATTCAACCTGCTAGTGGTTAGAGATCGTCCATCGCTGATTCTGTTTCGCCGGTTCCTCCCAATCCTGGCATAGATTTTTCAATTTCTTCTGGACTCTCGCCGGCTTCGAGACGTTCTACCATCTCATTGAATTCAGGACCTAGGTCCTCGCCACCCAGTTGGCTACTCATTTTGCGCATAAAGCGCGCGACGCTCTTGGGGTCGTTCTCGTCCACATCACCAAAGTTGGCAGGATCTGCCAGTGCTTCGAGGCGCGCCTCCTCCGATTTGATTGTCGCGACGCGCGAGACCAGGCGCGTGAGGTGGCTGCCTCCGCAGTGCGGACAGGTGGGAGTGTCGGTGGTGGCAGCAGCAAACGAGCGGAAAAAAATGCTGACACGACGCTTGCAATCGGCACAACGATATTCGTAGATGGGCATCGAGTATCACCTCCCGTTTGAAGATGGAACTCTACAGGCTCGTGTAGATTATAATGCGATTGCAACGCGTTGACAACACGCGCATTTCAGTTGCCCACCCGCAGGGCATGTGCGAGTAGGGGCGAGGCATTTGCCGCAGTACACTCCTTGAGCAAAGCAATTTGGCATCGGGAGCGATCTGCCCAGGCGAAATTTTCATGCAAATGCCTTGCCCTTGCCCCCAAACTGAAATGCATCCTCCACCACAAAAAATCAGCCGAGGTACTATCCTCGGCTGGTGCTCATTGTTTGAATCTTTCGTCCTCCCGCAGCATGCGCTGCAAGCCTTCGTCGAGTGAGACGCTCGGTTGCCATTTGAGCAACTGGTCTGCCAGACGGATGTCGGCAACCAGGCGTGGCACCCCACCTTTTTCGCTGAGGTTCTCCAGACGATGCGCGGTGCGCCCGGTAACGTATTCCATCCGCTCGACCAGTTGCGCGATGCTCACTTCTTGACCGCTGCCGATGTTGATGATCGCCCGATTGATATTCTGCGCCGTCGCTGCGCGCGCAAGGGCTTGGACCACGTCGCTGATGTAAACAAAATCGCGCGTCTGTTTGCCACCGCCAAAGAGCACGACCGAGCCACCGCTGAGGATTTGTTTGAGGAACAGGGGAATGACTGGCGCGTGCGAAGGTGGCAAGGGCTGGCGCGGTCCATACGCATTGAAAATCCGCAGCACGACCGTTTCGATTTTCCACAATGCCCCAATCGAATGGAGGTAATACTCGGAGGCTAGTTTGCTCACCGCGTACGGTGTATCGGGATGCATCGGCGCGTTTTCGGAAACCGGTTGTTGTGGTTGATGTCCATATGCCGCACCGGATGACGTCAGAATCACGCGCTTGACGCCGGCATCGCGCACCGCTGTCATCAGCGATACGGTGCCACCGACATTGACCGCGTTATACTCGACGGGGTAGAGTACCGATTCGGCGACACTCACGCGCGCGGCGAGATGATACACACAATCGGTGCCTTTGAGCAGACTCCACAACCTAGGCGTATCGCGCACGTCGCCGCGCGTGAATAGAACGCGCGCGTGCAACAGGCTCGGATCACCCGCACTCAGATCGTCCAGCACGCGCACCTGATGTCCTTGCAATACCAGATAATTCGCTAGCGCAGTGCCAATAAATCCTGCACCACCGGTGATAAGAACATTCATTTACGCTTTACTCCACAAAAAGATTCCCGTGCCTACAGAGACCAATCCCAGCGCCGCAGAGAGTACCCCCAGGCCGATGAGCGTACTCGTGAAATCTATCGGCGCGGTGGGCGCAGGCGTGACGTCAGGACGCGCATAACGTGGTGTGGTAGATGGCGTCGGTGTGCTTGTGGCGGTACGAGTCCACGTGCGCGTGGCTGTCGGTGACAGGGGTGTGCTCGTAACTGTGGGTCCTTGCGCGATTCTGGTGACAGGGCGTGTGGGCGTCCGCGTGGGTGGCGCCTGCGGTGATGGTGTGAGCGTGGGAGGCACTGCTGTCGCGGTGGGCATATTCGGCGCCGCTTCCATACATGCAACGTCGAACCACACTTTGGCGCGTCCGCTGGCGCCAGTGAACATACCACGAAAGAAGATCGTGGCTTTGTCGGCGCGCGCGGCAAACATCATCGTCAGTTCGGGCGGATTCATTCCAGCCGTGCTGTTGAAGAGCGCGGGTCCCCAGATCACATTCGGCGATGTGGGATCTGTGCCGCCGAAAGGATCAACCCCGACTTGGCGTCCCATCGAAGGGTGCACTTCGTTTTTGGTGTTACCCGGGTCCAGTCGCGCGTGCGAATAGCCGATGCGAAAGCGATAGTACACGTTCGGTTGCAAGCCCCACACAGTTTGATAGATGCCTGCGTCGAACGGGACCGAATCGGACCAAAAATATTGCGCGCCATTCGCATCCCATTTTTCATTGTCTACCCATTCAAAGCGGGGCGAACCGGTGATGACAAAGGGTGTCCATTCGCGCGCGACCGTACCGTACGGCGTATCGTGTCCCGGCGCCATCGAACCGTTGCGGAACAAGTTGGAGGGATGCAAGCCGCAGTTATCGGGAAAGGCGCGCGCCACGCGCGCAGGTGCAAGCACAGGCGCAAACCACACGAGTAATCCAGCCAGAAGAATCAGCGCAAAGCGAAGTTGGCTCACATAACAAAATATAACTGACCCCATCGAAAATGTCAAAGCAGGTGCATTTGAACAAATGATGTAGCCATGCTATAATTTGACTGCCACGAGGGCTAGAAAGGAAGGGTGGTATGGCGGTCAAGACGATAGAGACTCTGCCGCGCGTAGCGCTGGAAGACAAAGAGAAAATGTCATTCGACGAATTTCTCGAATGGTGCGACGAAGATACACGGGCAGAGTGGGTCAATGGGGAGGTTCAAATGGTAGCACCAGCAGGAGACAAACACCAAGACCTGGCTGATTTTTTGCTTACCCTTTTGCGTCAGTTTGTGCGACATAACCAACTGGGCTGGATCCGTAGCGCACCTTTCTTGATGCGCTTGCCGAATGTGCCGAGCGGACGCGAACCCGATGTGTTGTTCGTGCGCACCGAACATCTCGATCGCGTCAAGCCCACTTTTCTCGACGGTCCTGCTGATCTGGTCATCGAAATCACCTCGCCCGAAAGTATCGGACGCGATCGCGGCGAAAAGTTTGTCGAGTACGAACGCGCCGGTGTCGCGGAATACTGGCTCATTGACCCTGATCGGCGGCGCGCCGAGTTTTATCGTCTGGACGCGCAAGGGATGTATCACCTGTGCGAACCGGACGCGCAAGGGGTTTATCGTTCGCAAATGGTGGAGGGTTTCTGGTTGCGTGTGGAGTGGCTGTGGCAAGACCCGTTGCCGTTGGAAGAAGAGGTGTTGCGCGAGATTCGTGGACAAGCGTAGGGGCGAGGACATCTCGCCCTTTTTGTTCGGAGAGATGGAATGCCTGAATTCAAACTTGTTTCCCCCTTTCAACCGACCGGCGATCAGCCCACCGCGATTGCCAAACTGGTGGAGGGCTTGCGGCGCGGGGATAGATTTCAAACGCTGCTTGGCGCCACCGGCACCGGCAAAACGTTTGTGATGGCGGCGATCATCGAGCAGGTACAAAAGCCGACGCTGGTGCTCGCGCACAACAAAACACTCGCCGCGCAGTTGTATGCCGAGTTCCGCGAGTTTTTTCCGCACAATGCCGTCGAGTACTTTGTGTCGTACTATGATTACTATCAACCCGAAGCGTACGTGCCGCAGCAAGACCTCTACATCGAAAAAGATTCGAGTATCAACGAGGAAATTGATCGGTTGCGCCTTGCGGCAACGTTTGCGCTTCTGTCGCGACGCGATGTGATCATCGTCGCGTCGGTGTCGTGCATCTACGGTTTGGGGTCGCCGGTGGATTTTGGGAATGTGCGTTTGATTTTGCAGCGCGGCGAGACGCGCCATCGCGACCGCGTGTTGCGCCACCTCATCGAAATTCATTACGAGCGCAACGATTTTGATCTGGCACGCGGCAAGTTCCGGGTGCGCGGCGATACCCTCGAAGTAGCCCTCGCGTACGGCACCACCGCGTATCGCATCGAATTTTTTGGCGACGAGATTGATCGCATCGTCGAGATTGACACGACGACCGGTGAAATTCTGCAAGAGCATTCGCGCGTCGAAATTTTCCCCGCCAAACATTTCATCACACCACAGGACAAACTGAATGCGGCGATTGCCGACATTGAAAAAGAGTTGGAAGAACAGATCGCGCGGTTCAAAGCGCAAGGCAAGTTACTCGAAGCGCAACGCATCGAACAGCGTACCCGCTACGATCTGGAGATGCTGCGCGAAGTGGGCTATTGTTCTGGCATCGAAAATTATTCGCGCCCGCTCGCGCAGCGCGCGCCCGGCTCGCCTCCGTGGACACTGCTTGATTTCTTCCCCGATGATTTTTTGATGTTCATTGATGAATCGCATATGACGATTCCGCAAGTGCACGGGATGTACAACGGCGACCGCGCGCGCAAAGAAACGCTGGTCGAGTACGGCTTTCGTCTGCCGAGCGCGCTCGATAATCGCCCGTTGCGCTTTGAAGAGTTTGAGCAGAAAATTCATCAGGCGATCTTTGTCAGTGCCACGCCAGGACCGTACGAGTTGCGTGTCAGTTCTCAGGTGGTCGAGCAGATTATTCGTCCCACAGGTCTGGTTGACCCCGAAGTGCTAGTGCGCCCCACCAGAGGGCAGATTGACGATTTGATTGCGGAAATCAAAAAGCGGATTGAGCGACGCGAGCGTGTGCTCGTTACCACATTGACGAAACGCATGGCAGAGGATTTGGCGGACTATTTGCACGACTTGAATATCAAGGTGCACTATTTGCATTCGGAAATCCAGACGATCGAGCGCGTGGAGATTTTGCGCGATTTGCGTTTAGGTGTGTACGATGTAGTCGTGGGTATCAACTTGCTGCGCGAGGGGCTCGATTTGCCCGAGGTGTCACTGGTCGCGATTCTTGATGCGGACAAGGAGGGCTTTTTGCGGAGTGAGACCGCGCTGATTCAAACGATTGGACGCGCGGCGCGTCACGTCAACGGGCAGGTGATTATGTACGCGGACACCATCACCGATTCGATGAAACGCGCGATAGATGAGACGAATCGGCGGCGCAAGATTCAGATGGAGTACAATGCCGCGCATAACATCGTGCCGCAGGGGATTGTCAAGCAGGTGCGTGACCTGACCGACCGCGTGCGTGTGGTCGCCGAAACCAGACCGGTCGGGCTGGGGATTGTTCCTGGCGAGGACAGCGCGCGACTGATGGCCGAGTTGGAAAAGCAAATGAAACAAGCCGCGCAGAATTGGGAGTTTGAAAAAGCCGCGCTGCTGCGCGATCAGATTTTTGAACTGCGCCAGATGCTGGACCTACAGGACGAGCGACCAGCGTGGGAAAAAGTGCAGAGTGCACAACGCCCAAGACCCAGAGCCACGCGGTAATGATGGTGGCACCAAAAAGCAACAAGACCCAAAGTGTGCACTTTGGGTCTCGTGTTTCTCAATACTCTAGAATCTTGGGAAGTTTTTTGGCTTGTTCGATCCAGTCCGTGACTTCTTGGAGTGTGGGATTGCGCTTGGCATAACGCTTGCGCGCGTTCTTCTCCACGAGGGTTTGGTGGAGATTTTCGGGGAGGCGTGTCGCTAACTCTTTGACGGTGTCCACACCGGCATTCTCGAGCAAATTGGAAAATGCCTTGCCGATGCCGACGACGCGCGCCAGATCGCAGCGATTGGCGTGTTCCAACACCATCTGCTCCGACATTTTCAACTCTTGAGCCAGTTGGCGGCGCTGCTGAGGCGTCCGCGTTGCCGCGAGGAATTTTTCAATGTCCCCCAAACCACGCTGGCGAAACTTTTTGGCTTGCGCCGGTGAAATACCTCGAACTTCGCTGATCGAAAGTGCCATTGTGTCTCCTCCTTGAATAAATTTTTTGACCTGGCTCGTTATTGCCACGTCGTCCTTTGTTCGATATATTACATCTTGTTTATACAAGTGTCAATACCTTGAGACGGTGGGGTGTATTTCAGTTTGGGGGCAAGTTTCTCAGCCCACCTTTTGCACTTTTGCAAACGCATAGCCCCACCCCCTGCCCCCTCCCCGTTGCGCTTGGCGCTACGGGGAGGGGGAGTCAAAGGACGAATTGAACATTCGTGCTACTTGTGGTAGAATCAAAGCACTTTTTGAGGGAGGTGCTATGCGTCAGGTATCCGTTGCCATCGCACAATTTCAGCCGCGTTTGAACGACGTGCACAAAAATCTGGAGCGAATGAGTGACATTATTGATCACATTTGCGCGGCGCAAAAAGTGAACCTGATTGTCTTTCCAGAGTTGGCGACCACGGGGTACGAATGTGGTGTTCGCTTTGCCGAATTTGCCGAGGCGGTCCCCGGCTATACGGTCGAGACACTCGGCGCGCAGTGCGCGCACTATGAAACATATCTGGCGTTTGGAATGGTCGTCAAACACAAGGTCGAAAGCGTGGTGTACGATGCGGCGCTCCTGCTGGGACCCGATGGCGCGCCGGTGGGGCAGTACCACAAAGTTCACCTGAAACCCGAAGAGCGCCCGATTTTTCGCGGTGGTTTTCGCTTTCCTGTGTTCCACACGACGTTCGGCACGTTGGGTTTGTTGTTGGGCTGGGATGTGGCGTTTCCCGAAGCGGCGCGCGTGCTCGCGCTTGAAGGCGCGGAGATGATTGTTGTGCCAGCCAGTTGGGAGACGCCTGCCATCGCCGAGTGGCAGACGTACTTGCGCGCACGCGCGCTCGAAAATTCAACGTTCGTGGTGGGGGTAAATCGCGTCGGTGACGAGTACACCTATGCGTTTGGTGGTGACAGTGCGGTGATTGGACCACGCGGCGAGGTGCTTGCGAGTATCGGACGCGATGAGCAAAATCGTCCCCGAGAAGCGTACGCGCTCGCAACGCTCGATTTGGACGCGGTGCGCAAGTCGCGCGAGGAATTGCAAACGATGCAAAGTCGGCAGCCCGCGTTGTATCGCGTCATTGTGCGTAACTATTGAGTGGTTTGCAGAGACATCGAGGTGAATATGTCGGCAGTCGGTTACATTGTCGGTGAGGTGAGTACCAACGAATTTACGTTTGTGACGACGCGTGAAAGTGCTCCGCCGCGTCTGGAGTACATTGTCGTCCCGGTGCAAGAGCCGCAGCGTCAGATTCAGGTGTTAGCACAGGTCACGGCGCTGAGTGTCTCTTCGCGCTTGCTCAGCACATCGCTCGGTTACGCGGAGGTCGAAGCGATTCTCAATCGGCTGAAATCGTCACCGCCGATTGTGCAGGGTACGGCGCAGGTGCTCGGCTTTTTGGATGAAGATGGCGCGGTGCGTTTTCCGCGTCATGCCGCCACGCCGGGCACGCCGGTTTCGCTGGCACCGGATACACTCCTTCGTCAATTCTTCTCGACGAATATCACCAGTGGCATCGAAATCGGTACGCTCATCAATCGCCCGAGCGTGCCGGTGCTCCTCAACCCGAACGGTTTACGTCGGCACCTCGCGGTGATTGCGCAGACCGGCGCAGGCAAATCGTACACGGTGGGTGTGATTCTGGAAAAACTTTTGCAACTGGGTGGTACCATCGTCGTGTTCGATCCGAACAGCGATTACGTGTTGATGCGGCGCGATCGGCATAATCGTGAAACCGCGTTCGCGTCGCGGGTCCAGGTGTATCGTTTACCGACAACGCAGAGTGGGCGCATCCCCGATGACCAGATCGGCGGCGCGCAAAAATTTACGATGCAGTTTTCCAAACTCGAACCGGATGAGATCTGTCAGATGACAGGCATCGGTGAAAGCGCGACGAACATTCGTAAAGCCGTGCAAACGGTGTGGGAAAATTTGCAGGGACAGGATTACACTGCCCAGAGATTTCTCGAAGAGTTGGAAACGTTGGCGGATACCGGCGCTCCGATGGAACGTGGCGCGCGTCCGCTGAGTCCAGCGATTGGGAATGAAAAGGAATTCGATCGCTTTGCCGCGCAGCGTGTTGCGGAAAAAGCCAACATCACGTTTGATGATCTGGGTAAAGCGGAACCCGAAGAGAGCGAACCGCGCGGCAAAAAAGTGAACGAAGGCAAACGTCTGTCGTGGGATGCAGTGATGGGAGCGAATAAAGCCCTCAAGTACATCGAACGCTTGACACGTATTGACATCTGGGGTTTTACTGATGTACCGATGAACGATTTGCTCAAACCGATGACGCTCTCGGTGATTGATGTGGCTGGTGTGGATCAGTGGATTGCCGAGTTCGTTGTGGACAAGGTGCTGCGCGAAGCGTGGGCACGCGCGGTGAATGAAGGACTGCCGCGCCCGGTCTTTTTCGTGCTGGAAGAGGCGCACAACTTTGTGCCGGGCGGCGTGGGCGCCTCGTCTCAGGTGGCGTACATCATCAAACGCATCGCGTCGGAAGGGCGCAAGTTTGGCTTGTTCCTCATTCTCATCACGCAGCGTCCTTACAAAGTGCATAGCGATACGCTTTCACAATGCAACTCGCAAATCATTATGCGCCTCACGAATCCACAAGATCAACAGGCGGTCCGCCAATCGTCCGAAAGCATCAGCGAGGGATTGCTTGCCGATTTGCCCGGCTTGAACGTGGGCGAAGCCGTCATCCTGGGACCACTGGTGCGCGTGCCAGTGATGGTGCGCGTGGGTGCTCGCGAATCGAAAGAGGGGGGTAACGACATCAACGTGGTCGAAGCGCTCGAACGCGCGCGTAGTGAAGTTATCACCGAGACACGCGAAGCACAGGTGAAGCAAGAACGCGCCGCGCGCGGGCGAAGTGAATGGCGCGAAGCGGTGTAGGGAGGACGAAGGACGAAGGACGAAGGACGGAGTTGTTCATGGGCGTATGCGCCCGCCACGACGGATGAAAATATCCACCAAGAACACGAAGACACGAAGGTTTTTTCTTCGTGTTCCTTCGTGACCTTTGTGGACAAATGGATTTTCGAAGGAGGAGGAAGGTGGCTGTCATTCACAGAGGTTCACAAACGATTTATTACGACGAATACGGCACAGGTACGCCACTCGTTTTGCTTCCGGGCTTGGGGGGTTCGCGCTTGGGATGGTCAAAACAGATCGAGCCGTTCGCAAAAAAATATCGTGTCATCAATCTGGACAATCGCGATGCAGGCAGTAGTGGCACAAGTACCGCCGACTATGACATTGGCGATATGGCGGACGATGTGGCGAGCGTGATTCACCATCTTGGCGCGCCTGCGACGTTCGTCGTGGGTGTTTCGATGGGAGGATTTATCGCGCTGCATCTGGCGTTACGGCATCCCGCGCTGGTCAGCAAGTTGGTGCTGGTGGCAACCTCGGCGGGAGGCACGCTGCACACGCCGCCTTCGCCTGAAGTCGCTGCGCTGCTGGTTCGTAATCCCAACGAGGACATTGAGACGCGCGTGCGTCGTTCGTACGCTGTAATCACGGGACCGGGTTTTGCCGACTCGCATCCCGAAGATGTGGCGCGCGCGATTGAACACGGCTATCGCTTTCCAATGTCGCTCGAAGCGTACCAGCGCCAGTGGCGCGCAGCGACGGGGCACATTCAAAACGGCACGGGCGCGCGTCTGGGCGAGATTCGTGTGCCCACGCTCATCATCCACGGCGACTGTGATCCCCTGATGTTGCCGGCGAACGCGCACGCGCTCGCCACGGCGATTCCGGGCGCGCGGTTGGTGTTACTGCGCGGCGTGGGGCATCTGCCGCACATCGAAGCGACGGAAGAGTTTAATCGGTTGGTGATAGAGTTTTTGGGGTGAGAGAAAACACTATGCCTGCACCGGTAGAACTTGTTCCTGCGCGCTGGGGTGCCATTTTCGAAGAGCTCGTATCAAAAGTTAATCAAAATGCCTTGCTGGTCTCACCATATCTCTCCGTTGCTCCGATTGAGCGCGTCGTGAAAATCTTACACCGACGCCATTTGGCTCAATCAGTATCCCTTCGCGTTGTCACAGACCTCGCGTCTGACAATGTGTTACGCGGCGCGACGGAACCTATTGCGTTAATGCAACTTGTGCAGGAGATTCCCAACACCGTAGTGACTTATCTGCCCGGTGTGCATGCCAAAGTTTACATTGCCGACGAAGCCATCGGCATCGTAACTTCGGCTAACTTGACGGAGAGTGGACTTGATCACAACTACGAATACGGTGTTCGTTTGAACGACCCCTCGCTGGTTCGTCGCCTGTGGCAGGATTTAACGGAATACGCTGACCTGGGAAATAGTGTGACGCTTGCTCCGCTTGAGACACTGGCGCAAGCAGCTAAAGATCTCCGGGCATTGCACAGAGAAAAAGAGCGGCAGGCGAGTAGAGAGATTCGGCGCGAATTTGCACGCCGACTTGCAGACACAGAATTGGAGTTGATGAGGATTCGTGCCACGGGTCAAACCGAGAATAGCATCTTTTCCGCAACGATTCTGTATTTATTGCGGAAATATGGTCCGTTAACAACCGCGCAGCTGCATCCATTGATTAAACACATTCATCCCGATCTATGCAATGACAGAATTGATCGCGTCATTAATGGTGTTCATTTTGGTAAGCGCTGGAAACATATGGTTCGAAATGCGCAACAAAGTCTCAAACATCAAGGAAAGATTGATTTCGATGGACAACGATGGTTTCTTATCACCTGAAGCTAAGGAACAGATTATGCAAATCACTTTTCGTGATAAGCAATACGAAGTCAAACCGAACATCACCGCGCGCGACGCCATCAAAAAAATCGGCCTCGATCCTGAAGCGGTACTCGTCGTTGTCAACGGTAAACTCGTTACCGATGATGTGATTTTGCGCGAGGGAGACGAGGTGAAGTTGATTGCGGTAGTTTCAGGAGGCAGTAGGCAGTCGGCACTAGGCAGGAGGCAGGAGGCGGAAGGCAGGAGGCAGGAAGCGGGGAAGCAGGCAAGCGGTGTACTGTCTCCCGCGTTGCCGAGTCGGGTATAGAAAAATGAGATGTAGAAAATGCGACGCGCGCGCGGTCATCAATATGCGTCACCACAAACTTGCGTTGTGCGGCGAGCATTACGTTGAATGGTTCGCGGCACAGACCGAGCGCGTCATCGAAAAATACAAAATGTTTTCGCGCGACGAGCGCGTACTCGTCGCGGTGAGCGGTGGCAAAGACTCGCTCGCGCTGTGGGACGTGCTGCTGCGGCTTGGTTACCGAGCCGATGGGTTGTACATCGCGCTCGGTATCAACGCGCCCATTCCGTACTCGGATGTGTCGCTGGAAAAGGTGCGCGCGTTTGTAAATTGCAGAGAGCACACGCCCACGCTTTACATCGTTGACATTGCCACGACCTATGGCAAAACGATTCCCGAAATCGCGCGCGAAAAGATGCGCGGACAGGGACGACCGTGCGCGGCGTGCGGTTTGACCAAGCGCTATGTGATGAATCGCCTCGCGCTCGAAAAAGGATACACGGTGCTGGCAACGGGGCATAATCTCGACGACGAAATCGCAGTGCTCTTTCAGAACATTTTGCGCTGGCAGATGGGGTATCTGGCGCGCCAGGCGCCGGTGTTACCCGCGTCGCGCGAGGGACTGGTCAAAAAAGTCAAACCGTTCTGCCGATTCTACGAGCGCGAGACCGCCGCCTACGCGCTCGTGCGCGGCATTGATTACATCTACGACGAATGTCCCCACGCGGGCGGCAACCTGACGAATTTCTACAAGACCTTGCTCAACCAACTCGAAAGTGAATCGCCTGGGGCGAAACTTGCGTTCTATCTGGAGTTTTTGCGCGCGCGCAGCGAAGGCGCGTTCGAGCAATTCAACAAGGTCGAAGAGTTGCACGCGTGCGAGATATGCGGTCAGCCCACCAGCGCGCCAGGACGTTGCGCGTTTTGTCGGATGTGGGAGGTTAGTCGGGTAGTCGAGTAGTCGGGTAGTCAGGTAGTCGGGTAGTCAGGTAGTCGGGTAGTCGAGTAGTCGGGTAGTCAGGTAGTCGGGTAGTTGGTTCGTTGCATTGTTAGTTTGTTGGGGCGTTCGTCCTTCGTCCTTCGTCTTTTGTCATTCGTCGTCACTCAGGAGAATCTCCCATCTCTAATCTCCAATCTCCACTCTCTCAGGAATCTACAGGCGTCATCAGCGCGGCTGCCATCATCGCGGCGGGGAACATTGCCAGTCGCGTGCTGGGACTGGTGCGCGAGATGGTCATTGCGTATCTGTTCGGCGCGACGGGTCTGGTGAGCGTTTTTCGCGTTGCGGCGACGATCATCCAGACGCTGTACGATTTTCTCGTCGGTGGAATGGTGAGCGCGGCACTCGTTCCCGTCTTTTCCGATTACGCGACGCGGCATGAAGAACTGTGGCGCGTGGCGAGTATCGTCGTCAACACGCTGGCGATTTTTCTCGCGCTCGCGGTGCTGGTGCTGGAATTTTTCGCGCCACAACTTGTGTGGCTGCTCGGCAGCGGCTATGATGCGGAATTGCAACACGCCGCTGTCGAAATGTTGCGGCTGGTTTTGCCGGCGGTATTTTTTCTGGGAATGTCGGGCATCGTCACGGGCTTGCTCTACGCGCTCAAACGATTCACCTTCCCGGCGTTCACGACCGCCGCGTACAACGCGGGCATCATCCTCGTCGCGCTCGCGCTCACACCGATTTTTGGCATCACCAGTTTGATCGTCGGTATCCTTGTTGGTTCTGCCGCACAAGTGCTGTTGCAACTTCCCGCGCTGCGCGAGGCGCGCTATCATTTCGCGGTTGATTTCACGCATCCCGCGCTGCGCAAAATCTTGCAACTGTACGCGCCCGTTGTCGCTGGCTTGAGCATTAGCGTCGTCAGCGTGGTGATTGATCGTAACCTTGCCTCGCACACCGGCGCGCAATCGCTCGCGTGGATGCAAAACGCGACGGTGCTAGTGCAACTGCCGCTGGGCTTGGTGGCGACGGCGGTTTCGTTCGCGATTTTGCCGACGCTCAGTAGTCAGTCTTCAGTATCCAGTATTCAGTATTCGGTATCCAGTAGTCGGACGACTGAACACCGAACACTGAATACGGAGCACTTTCAGTCCACACTCGCTTTTGGTATCAAACTTGTGTTGCTTCTCGTTCTACCTGCAACAGTGGGCTTGTTCGTTCTCGCGCGTCCGATAGTGGCACTCTTGTTCGAGCGCGGCGCGTTCACACCCGCCGATACGACAGCGACCGCGCTGGCGTTGCAATGCTATCTCTTTGGCTTGCCGTTCGCGGCGATTGATCAGCCGCTGGTGTTTGCGTTCTACGCGCGCAAAAACACGCTGCTGCCAAACCTTGTGCAATTCGTTGCTGTCGCGATTTACCTTGTCGTCGCGCTCGCGCTGATGCGTCCGCTCGGTTTCATCGGCCTGGTGCTTGCCAATTCCGCGATGCTGACAGGGCACGCGCTCATTATGCTGGGCTTGACGCACGCGCGACTCGGCGGCCTGGGTGGGCAAGGCGTTCTCGCCCTGACGCTCAAGGTGCTTGTCGCGTCTGGCGCGATGGGCGCGGTGGTGTTTGGCCTGGCGCACCTCTTCGATTCGATTGTGTTGCAAGTGGTGGTAGCAATTCTCACAGGTGGCGCGATGTATCTCGCGCTGTTGCGCGTGTTACGCGTGCACGAAGCGGCGCAGGTGTGGGCAAGCGTGCTGACGCGCCTGCGGCGCTGAATATAGGACGACAGTCGGCGAGCGTTTGGCGGCTGGCGTGTTAGGAGGATCAATGCGTACCGATTACTCGAACGTCAGTTTTTGGCTGGCGACCTGTCCACCGTATCAACCGAACGCGCCGTTACAAGGTGATGCCCGGGCGGATGTTGCAATCATCGGCGGAGGTTTCACGGGCATATCCACGGCGTACTATTTGCGCAAGGCGGCTCCATCGCTCAAGGTCATCGTCCTCGAAAGTGAAATCGTTGGCTATGGCGCCAGCGGTCGCAATGGCTCATTTGCGATGACAGTGATAGGGCTGGGGCTGGATGTGCTGGCGATGCTCAAAGGCAAACAGGCCGCGCGCGAAGGGCATCGGTATATGGAGCGCGCCGTGGACACCCTCGGCGACTTGGTAGCAGAACACCAACTCGATTGTGATTACACACGCCCCGGCTTTTTGCGGATGGCCACAACGCCTGCCTATGTCCAGAAGATCAAAAAGCAAATCGAATTGTGCCACGCTCTGGGCATCACCGGTATCGAATGGTTAGAGCGCGACGCCGCGCGCGCACGTGTGTACTCGGATGTGTATCTGGGAGCGTGGTGGGAGCCGCGTCTGGCACTGGTGAACCCGGTCAAGTTGGTACGCGGAATGAAACGTGTGGCAGAGAATTTGGGCGCGCACATCTACGAACATTCGCCCGTCCTCTCGATTGAACGCGGCGCGCGATTTACGCTCAAGACGCCGGGGGGCAAGGTGAGCGCAGAAAAAATTGTTTTTGCAACGAACGCCTATTCACACTTGTTGCCGATGATTCGTCGCAAGCAGATTCCGGCATGGACGTATATGCTTGCCACTGAACCGTTGCGCGAGGAGCATTTCCGCGCCATCGGCTGGCAAGGTCGTGAAGGAGTTGAGGATGCGCGCAATCTGATTCACTATTATCGTATCTCGCCGGACAATCGTCTGCTGATGGGTGGTGGTCCCGTCGGTTTGGGCTTTGGCGGCAATATGAATTTCGATACGAATGTTCAGGCGTGGCAACATCTGGAAGCGCATATCCGTTACATCTTTCCCGCGCTCAAGGACGTGCGGATTACGCATCGGTGGGGTGGACCATTTTCGGTGACGGTGGATCTCACACCTGCGCTGGGTTACCTCGGCGATCATCGCGCCGTGTATGCGCTCGGCTGCATCGGACACGGTGTTTCGATGGCACATCTCAACGGGCAAACGCTTCGGGATTTGATTCTGGAACAACAAACCGATTTGACGGATGTGTTCTTTGTCAATCGTCGTGTAATTCCGTGGCCCCCCGAACCGTTCCGTCTGGGGCTCAGTATGGCTGTGCGCGCGTATCTGCAAATGGAAGATTGGATGTGTGAACGTGGTATGCCCAAGCGGGTGTAGCGTCGCTGCGGGTTAACGACGTAACTGTCAGTTGGGTATTTCACTCTCATCCTTCTGCCCCTTGCTCTCCTCGCTTTGCGGGGAGTGCAGGGGGGAGATGGGAGGCGGGGAGTGGGCAGGCGGCGCGGCCGCCCACCCACTCCCCCATGCCCAGATTTGCCCTGAATGTGAAATCCCCTTGCCAACTTGCTCGGTTGCACTCTGCGGCAAAGCGATTATAATGCGGCTGTGCGCGTCGTAATGCTCAGCAAAGCCCTCGTCGTGGGGCAATATCAAAAAAAACTGGAAGAACTGGCGCGCCACGCTCATCTGGAACTCACCGTCGTCGTACCTCCTTACTGGCGCGACGAGCGAGGAGTCCTGCCATTCGAACGTGCTTACACGCGTGGCTATACCTTGCTGGTCACACCACTCCGCTGGAACGGACACTTTCACTTGCACTATTACCCCACTCTGCCTCGCCTCCTTGCTACCGTCCTACCCGATCTGGTTCACATTGACGAAGAACCGTACAACCTTGCCACCTGGCACGCCTTGCGCGCCGCGCAGCGCGTGGGAGCCAAGACCCTTTTCTTTACGTGGCAAAATATTTTACGCCGCTATCCTCCACCCTTTGTCTGGATGGAAGCATACGTCTTGCGTCATAGCGACTATGCCATTGCTGGCAACGCGGCGGCGGTGCAGGTACTGCGCGCCAAAAATTATCGCGGCGCGGTGCGCGTGATTCCCCAATTTGGTGTTGATCCCGAACAGTTCCAGCCGCGTCCCCGCGCGGTTTCTTCTACCTTTCACATCGGTGCAGGAGTAGGGCGCTGGGTAGAAGAAAAAGGCATAGACACCTTACTGCGCGCGGTGGCGGGTTTGTCCGGCGAGTGGCGCGTTTCTCTACGCGGTAGCGGTCCGGCGTATGCGCAACTCGCGGCGCTGGCGCGCGCGCTGGGCATTGCCGCGCGCGTCCACTTTGAGCCACCGGTGCCGTCGGTGGAAATGCCGGCATACTATGCCCAACTCGATGTGTTCGTGATGCCCTCGCGAACACGTCCCAACTGGAAAGAACAATTCGGGCGCGCGCTCGTCGAAGCGATGGCGTGCGGTGTCCCCGTCATCGGTTCGACGTGCGGCGAGATTCCCAACGTCATTGGGGAGGCGGGATTGATCTTTCCTGAAGACGATGTGGACGCGCTACGCGCGCACCTCGCGCGTTTGCGCGATGATCCAACCTATCGCGCTGAACTGGGGCAGCGTGGGCGCGCGCGGGTGCTGGCACAGTTTACACACGCGCACATCGCACAGGCAACCTATCAGGTGTATCGCGAACTCCTGGGTTAGGTGTATGACCTTTCACATCGGACTGAACGCGCATCTCTTGAACCTCAGCGGCACGTATCGCAGCGCCGGCATCAGTTGGTACATCTATCATCTCCTTCAGCATCTTGAACCCGCGCCCGATTTACAGTACACTATTTTCCTCAGTGACCCGCGTGCTCAAGTGTCGCACAGCGCGCTGGTACGCTCGCGCTTGCCCACGCACAAACCGATTGTCCGCATCTTCTGGGAGCAACTCCTTCAGCCGATCGAGTTGCAGCGTGCGCAGGTGAACCTATTGCACGCGCTCGCGTTTGCCGGACCACTCGCTATGTCTATTCCCTGGATCGTCACGATTTACGATTTGAGTTTTATGCGTTATCCCGATTCGTTTCATCCTTTGAATCGCCTCTATCTCACCTGGGCGGTGCGTCACGCCGCGCGCTATGCCAATTATCTGATTGCCATTTCCGAAAGTACCAAGCGCGATTTGATCGAACTGGTCGGCGCGCCACCTGAGCGCATACGCGTTATCTACTGTGGCAAAGATTCCGCTTTTGCTCCTGCCACCGATCCTGCCGCGCTTGCCGCGTGGCGCGCGATGCGTCAGGTCCCCGAACGGATGATCTTGTTCGTGGGTACGATCGAGCCGCGCAAGAACATTGTGCGTTTACTACGCGCCTTTGCGCGCGCCAAACGCGCCGCGCGCCTGCCGCATACGCTGGTGCTCATCGGCGCGCGCGGCTGGAAGTACGCCGAGGTAGATCAAACCATCGCTCAGGAAAACCTTGCCAGCGATGTGATGTTTGTAGGTTACGTGCCACAAGCGGAATTGCCGCGCTGGTATCAAGCCGCCGAGTTGTTCGTCTATCCATCGCTCTATGAAGGATTCGGAATGCCGCCGCTGGATGCGATGGCAGCGGGGACGCCGGTCGTTACCTCGAACGCTGCCGCGTTGCCCGAAGTGGTCGGCGCTGCCGCGCTACAAGTGCCTCCCGCCGACGAAGCCGCGCTGAGCGAGGCCATCGTCCGCGCGCTGACCGACAAGGCACTGCGCGCGGAGATGATCGCGCGAGGCTTGGAACAAGCCGCGCGCTTTTCCTGGACGCGCGCCGCGCGCGAAACCACAGCCTTGTATCGCGCCGTGCTCACCCCACGTCAAGGAGAGTCGAATGCGGCACGATAGTTGGAAACGTTTGTTTTTACAACTGAGTGCCGATGTGGTACTCATCAACGCCGCCATCTGGATCGCGTGGTATATTCGCTACGAACTCGAAATTGCCCCGGGTACAGGCGAAGGCTTTTTCTATCATTCGTACAACGCCTACTTTCCGCTGGCGATTCTGCTGACGATACTCACCATCGGCATCTTTCGCTTTGAAGGATTGTATCGCCCTATTCGCGGCAGAACCTTCTGGGACGAACTCTATACGCTGCTCAACGGCACGACGACCGCCCTCTTGCTGATTATGGCGATCACCTTCTTCTGGCGTCCGCTCGTTTTTTCGCGCGCGATGTACATCTATGCCGCGCTCCTTATCGTCGCGCTCCTTGCCATCGAACGGTTGATTCTGCGGCTCGTGCGCGCGCGTTTGCGTAAACGCGGCATCGGTGTAGATCGGGTACTGATTGTCGGCGCGGGCGAAGTGGGGCGCGCCCTGATGCGCAACTTTGTCGCGCAACCGGAACTGGAATACCACGTGGTCGGCTTTGTGGATGATGACCCCGAAAAGAATCAAACCGATATTGGACGCTTTAAAGCCCTGGGCAATCTTGCGCAACTGCCGCGCTTGTTAAAAGAACTGCAAGTGGATCAAGTCATTGTCACTTTGCCCTGGACTGCACGCGATAAAATCATCGCGATTATGAATCTGTGCCAGCGCTATAACGTCTCCGCCAAAATCGTTCCCGACTTGTTTCAACTCTCCCTGAGTCGTATCGCCATTGATGCAGTCGGCGGCATCCCGCTGATTGCCTTGCGCGAGCCGCGTCTGGGGATGGTGGACGATGTCATCAAACGTCTGATGGATCTGGTCTTTGGCTTGGTGTTGTTTCTCGTTTCTGCGATTCCAATGCTCATCATCGCCATCCTGATCAAACTCGATTCGCCCGGTCCGATTCTCTTTCGCCAAAAACGCATCGGACGCTATGGACAAGAGTTCATCGCCTACAAATTCCGTTCGATGCGCGTTGGTGCGGAGCAGGAACAAGCCGCGCTCAACGATTTAAACGAAGCGCGCGGTCCCCTCTTTAAAATTCGCGACGATCCGCGGTGTACGCGTGTGGGACGCTGGATCCGTCGGATGAGTCTGGACGAGTTGCCGCAACTGTGGAACGTCCTGCGCGGCGAAATGAGTCTGGTGGGTCCGCGCCCGCCAATGCCCAACGAAGTGGAGCAGTATCAAGAATGGCACAAGCGTCGTCTCGACGTGCGCCCCGGCATCACCGGCTTGTCGCAGGTGAGTGGGCGCAGCGATTTAACCTTCGACGAAACGGCAATGCTCGATATTTACTACATCGAAAACTGGTCACCGTGGATGGACCTTGCCATCCTGTTCAAGACGATTCCGACGGTGCTGTTGGCGCGTGGTGCGTATTGAATGACGAATGACGAAGGACGAAGGATGGAGATGTGAAAGCGGTTGACATCATCATCAAGAAGCGCGATGGCGGAGTGCTCACGCGCGAAGAAATCGAATTTTTCGTGCAGGGCTTGACGCGCGGCGAGATTCCCGACTATCAAGTTGCCGCGTGGGCAATGGCAGTGTACTGGCGCGGTATGAACGCTGACGAAACAACCGCGCTCACGCTGGCGATGGCACATTCGGGTCAGGTGCTGGATTTGACGCCGATTGCGCCGCGCGTGCTCGACAAGCATTCCAGCGGCGGCGTGGGCGACAAGACCACGCTGGTCGTCGCGCCGCTGGTGGCTTCACTCGGTTTGCCGGTGGGAAAAATGTCGGGACGCGGCTTGAGTTTTTCGGGTGGGACGCTCGACAAACTCGAGTCCATTCCCGGTTTTCGCGCCGATCTCACGACGCAAGAATTTCTGACCCAGTTGCAACGCCACGGCATCGTCGTCAGTGGGCAAACGCACGACCTGGCACCTGCCGATGGCAAACTGTACGCGCTGCGCGATGTGACCGGCACCGTGAGTTCCTTGCCCCTCATTGCTAGTTCGATTATGAGCAAGAAAATCGCTGCGGGCGCGCAGATCATTGTGCTGGATGTCAAAGTGGGACGCGGCGCGTTTATGAAGACCCAGGCTCAGGCTACCGCGCTCGCCGAGTTGATGGTACGAATCGGGCATAACGTTGGACGCAAGGTGGCTGCCGTCATCAGCGATATGAACCAGCCGCTGGGGAACGCGGTCGGCAACGCGCTGGAGGTCATCGAAGCCGTCGAAACGCTCAAAGAGCGCGGTCCCGCCGATTTTGTCGAACATTGCTTGCAAGTGGCGACGCAAATGGTTTTGCTCGCGGACGCCGCGCGCGACGAAGACGACGCGCGCACACAATTGAACGCCGCGCTGAGCGATGGACGCGCGCTGCAAAAGTTTGGCGCGTGGATCGCGGGACAGGGCGGCGACGCGCGCGTCGTGGAGGATCTGACGCTTTTGCCGCGCGCGGCTATCATCGAAACGGTGACCGCGCCGCGCGAGGGATTTATCGCGGCAATTGACGCGCAAGAGGTCGGCTTGACCGTTGTAGATTTGGGGGGTGGACGCGTGAAAAAAGGAGACCCGATTGATCACGCCGTTGGCGTTGTGTTTCACCGCAAAGTGGGTGCGCGCGTCGCGCGCGGTGAGCCACTCTTTACGCTCCACGCGAACGATCGCGCGAAAGGGGATGCGGCAAAGGCGCGTCTTCTCGCCGCGATCGAATTCAGCAATGCGGCGCCCGCGCCGTTGCCGTTGATTCATCGCATCGTGCGGTAAAACGCAGGGGCACGCATCGTATTGATAAACACAACGGGCGAGGAGTTCTCCTCGCCCGTTGTGTTTATGCAATGCGAAACTCAGGACTCGAACTTGAACGCGCCACGTCGCGAGTACCACAGTGCCCATACGACAATCGCCAGACTGACTACGGCGATTGCCACATAGGACAAATTCTCCATCGAAAGCCACGTGCCGGTCTTAGTGGTTTGCGAGACCTGTACGACCAGCGGGACGATCAACACCGCGACCAGATTGATGACCTTGATCATCGGGTTGAGCGCGGGACCCGCCGTATCCTTCAACGGATCACCAACAGTATCGCCGACGACACCCGCTTTGTGACGCTCCGAACCCTTGCCGGTGTTCTTTTCGAGATTGCGCGGTTCATCCTCAATCGTCTTTTTGGCATTATCCCACGCGCCACCAGCGTTCGCCATAAAGACCGCCATCAATTGCCCCGAGAGGATGACTCCTGCCAGAAAACCGCCGAGGGCTTCCTCGTGCAACAAGAAACCGACGATGAGGGGCACCAACACTGCGAGCGCGCCCACGCCCAACAACTCGCGTTGCGCGGCGGCGGTACAAATCTCGACGGCTTTGCCGTAATCCGGTTGCACCTTGCCTTCCATCAAACCGGGAATGCGGAACTGGCGCCGCACTTCATCCACAATCAAATTCGCTGAACGCCCGACCGCGCGAATCGTCATCGCGCTGAAGAGGAAGGGCACCGCGCCACCAATCAACATGCCGATAAACACCTGCGGAATCGCCACATTGATACTAAAGTGCGAGGGCACAGCCATTTTGAGACTCTTCATCGTCTCGATGACCGTATCGCCGTACGCGCCAAAGAGCGAGACCGCTGCAATCACTGCCGACGCGATAGCAATCCCCTTGGTCACGGCTTTGGTCGTGTTCCCCACGGCATCGAGATCTGCCATAATCTTGCGCGCCTTGGGATCCATCTTGCACATCTCGCCAATACCGTTCGCGTTATCGGCGATGGGACCAAACGCGTCCATACTGATATTGTTACCGGTCAAAGTCAACTGACCGATACCGCACAGCGCCACGCCGTACAGAATCATCGTCACACTTTCGCCCGTAAAGATGAGCACGCTGGTAAAGATCGCTGCCGAGACGGCGAAAATAGCCCACACGGACGATTCCATCCCCACATACAAGCCGGCGAGAATCGTAGTAGCGGGTCCTCCCGATGTGGCTTGTTTGATCTCTTGCACCGGCGATTTTTCGGTGCCGGTAAAGTACTCGGTCAGAGTGTTCGTGATAACCGCGAGCATCACGCCGGCAGTGGTCGCGGCCGCCACGCGCCAATCGCCCATATACACCAGTGCCAGGATCCAGAAACTGGCGATGCTGATGAACGCCGCCAGACGATAACCACGATCAATCGCCTTGAACGCGCTCTCTTGTTCATTGATCGCACGCACCGAATAGGTGCTGATGATCGAAGAGAGTACACCGATAGCGCGTACGAGGAGTGGGAACAAAATCCACTTGAATTCGAACGTGGGTCCCGCCATCGCTACCGAGATACCCAGAATCATCGCCGAGACGATGGTCACTTCGTACGACTCGAAAATGTCTGCTGCCATGCCTGCGCAATCGCCCACGTTATCGCCGACGAGATCGGCAATCACCGCAGCGTTGCGCGGATCATCTTCGGGCAAATCTTTTTCCACTTTACCGACCAGATCGGCGCCCACGTCTGCCGCTTTGGTATAAATGCCACCACCCACGCGCATAAAGAGCGCGATGAGTGTGCCGCCAAAACCAAAGCCGAGCAACACTTCGGGCGCGGCTTGCCCGTAGAGGATGAAGATGAGTGTGCCGCCCAACAAGCCCAGCCCATCGGTCAACATACCGCTGATGGTCCCGGTGCGATAACCGATGCGCAAGGCATCGCCAAAACTACGCTGCGCGCCTGCCGCCATGCGCACGTTTGCCAGCACAGCCATTCGCATCCCCAACTGACCGACAGCGAGCGAAAAGAGCGAACCCATCAAGAACGCGCCGGCGCGTCCAATGGCAATATCCATCCCGTCGAAGCCAGCATCGGTCACATACTTGGGCAATTCCTTGACCAGCGCGGCGCTGGCAAACAAGGCGAAGGTCAGAATGGCAATGAAAATGATAATCGTGCGCAATTGTCTGTTCAGATACGCCACCGCGCCTTGTCGGATGCGGTTGGAAATATCCCGCATCGCCTCCGTGCCGGTATCCTCACGCAAAATCTGCCGCGTGAGAAATGCGGCATAGAGCAATCCCAGAATGGCGGTTCCCAGAACCGACCACACACCGATTGCTTCCCAGGTTGTGATTTTTGACCAATCCATGCATTTCCTCCATGAAATTGATACGTTGGTTTTGCCGGGCTACCTTGTCCGGCGTCAAAAATACAAAGGCTATTCTAGCACAATTTGGTGAAAATGCAAAAGTGGTTGAAATCGCCGCCACAACTACGCTCAGCCGACCTGCGCCGGCGGGACGAATTGCCGCAGGGCAACTTGTGGCTGCGACTCGAGTCGCTCGCAAGTTTGTCAACTTTGCCCGTCGCTACTTGTACGGAATTGCTACGTCGCCAATGAACTCGCGCGCGATGATGATGCGCATAATGTTCGCACCCCCCTCCGCGCCGACGACGTACGACAGCAAGCCGCGCAGTAGCATTTCAAAGGGCACCTCAATCGTATAGCCCAGCGCGCCGTGATGCATCATGGCATGCTTGGCAATCTCCACACCCAGCAAGGGCGCGGTCAATTTGCAAATCGCCACATTCGCGTTGATTTCTTTGCGCGTTACGGCCTGGGGGTTTTTGCCAAACTCGTCAATCAACCACGCCGTCTTGAGCAATTGATTCTTGAGCATCTCCAGTCGCGCATAGTCGTCCGCAATTTCGAACGAGATGCCTTCGAACTTGACGAGCGGCTGACCGAACAGATGCCGCTGTTTGGTGTACTCGGCACTCAATTCGAGCGCGCGTTCTGCACCGCCCGCACACGCAGCGCAGACGAGTACGCGCGCCGCGTTGAATCCCTCCATCAAAACGTACCAGCCGCGATTCTCCGCGCCGAGGACGTATTTGGCAGGCACCGGCACATTCTCGTACGCGATCATCCCGGTGGACAGAGCCATTCGCCCCATCATCGTCAACTTTTGCGTGGTGATACCCGGCGACTGGAGCGGGATGTACGCAAAGGTCATTCCCCGATTGCCTAACTCGGGTGCGGTCTTGAACAACGTAAGATGTCCACCGCCGCGCTGGGCGGCTTCGACGACACCACTGATGTAAATCTTTTCGCCATTGACGATGTACTGCTCGCCCGCTTTGGTCGCGTGTGTGCGAATACTCGCCAGGTCAGAGCCGCCACTCGGTTCGGTCGTTGCAATCCCCAGGAACCATTCGCCTTTTGCCACGCGCGGCAACAGTTCGCGCTTTAACTCTTCCGAGCCAAAGCGCGCCGCCACGTACCCCCAACCCAGACACAGTAGCGTGTACACCGGCAACGCCATCGAAAGATCCGCGCGCGCGATTTCGTGAATGGCCAGCATTGCATACGTCACCTCTTCGCCGCGTACCGCCGAGCCGCCGTACTCTTCCGGAATCGTCACGCCGAACAAGCCCAGGTCTGCCATTCCCTTGATGATTTCTGGGGGGATACCTTCGGCTTTGCGATCCATCTCGCGCGAGCGCGGCGCGATGTGTTTCTCCGCAAACTCGCGCACGGTTTGTTTGAACAGTTGTTGTTCTTCGGTTAAACGAAAATTCATGGATTCCTCCATAGTTGCGGCAAAGCCGCAACCAAGTTTGCGAACACTCGTAACCAACGGGGAGGGAAAACAAAGGGACGGAGTGGTGGCGGGCGGCTTTGCCTGCCACCACTCCGTCTCCGCCTCCTTCTCTTCCCGCCACGCGGGGAGAGAAGGGAGCAGGGGGATGTGTGGGGAAAAACAGAAGGATGACTTGGCGTTTTGAGATAGTTGCTTGCTCTTAGCGGGGTGCTAATCCAAACGTCAAACTGGTGATTTTCCACTGTCCATCAATCTTACGGAAGGTCCACCGGTCATTGTCTTTCAAGTTCGTGACACCGATACGTGTGTCTGCGATTGCTGTAGCACTATCCCCCGTGATAGTCACACGGATGTTAGGGTGTTCGGCAAAGGTCGGATTTGAGGGAAAGACAATGTTGACATAGCGATCGCGAATCGCCGCCCAATTCTTCCAGGTCTTGTCATCGGCAGGATTGTTGGGTGTACGATTAGCATCGGTGACCACGCCATCTTTTGCCCACATCGCCTCCAGACGGTCAATGTCCTGCTGCACAACGGCTTCGCCTTCGGCGATGATCAACTGGCGAATGGCTTCTTCGTCGTTCGCCGGGACTGGGGTGGGAGTACGTTGAATGGGTGGGCGCGGTCCCGAAGCCGGCGGCGGTGGGGGGGCACCGGTACTGCACGCGACACTGATCAATGCCAATACTACCACTGCCATCAAAACGGACTTGCGCATAAATTTGCCTCCACAATCTTCTGAGAAATTTGACGGGCGCAATATTAGCACGATTTGGCAAAAAGTCAAAATCAGTGTCAGGTTTCAGGTTAACCTGAAACTATTTTTTCGCTGCCAGTGCCAGTGCCAGATGGACAAATGTGCGCGTTGGGGTGCCATTGCCAAATTTGTTCTTGTACCCATCTTCTTTACCTGTGCCGAGCAAACCGCCGACACTTCCGGCGATGTCGAGATGCGCCCATTTGGTCTCGCCCACAAAATTTTTGATGAACATTGCGCCGATAATCGAACCGGCGGGACGTCCACCCGAATTTTTAATGTCCGCCCAATCGCTTTTGATCTGTTCGGCATACTCGGGGTCCATCGGCATCAGCCAGTTCTTCTCACCGGTCTCTTCGCCGATTTTGAAGAGAAGTTCGCCCAGTTCTTTATCATTGCAAAAAACGCCGGTGCGGTGATGTCCCAGCGCAATCACCATCGCGCCGGTCAGTGTGGCGGCATCTACAACGGGTGAAAGTTTGAGCGTCTGAGTGGCATACACTAACGCATCAGCAAGGATGAGCCGCCCTTCGGCGTCGGTGCTGACAATTTCAATCGTCTTGCCATTCATTGCCCTCAGAATATCGCCGGGCTTGAACGCCTTGCCGCTGGGCAAGTTCTCGGTCGCTGGTACGATGCCCGTCACATTGATGGCTGGCTTTAACTGCGCGATGGCTTGCATCGCGGCGAGAACTGCCGCGCCGCCCGCCATATCGCCTTTCATATCTTGCATTCCATCGGCGGGCTTGAGTGAAATGCCACCCGAATCGAACGTGATGGCTTTGCCGACCAGACCCAAGCCCGGCGCGCCTTTTTTGCCACTTCCCCAGTAGCGCAAGATGATGATGCACGGGGGTTCATCCGATCCTTGCGCCACGCCCAGAAAGGCACCCATTCCCAACTTTTTGGCTTTGTCGCGATCAATCACATCGAAATCGAGATCGTATTTTTTGGCGATCTCTCTGGCGACATTCGCGAGGTAGGTAGGTGTCACCACGTTGCTCGGTTCATTGGTCAGATCGCGCGCCAGATTGGTGGCGTTGGCGATGATTTCACCTCGCGTCGCGCCTTCTTTCAGCGCTTTGAGTTTGGCAGGATCACGATCCAGCAACACCACCTGATCAACTGTTTTAACCTCCTCGTTGCTGGTAAAGTACTTGCGAAACTGCCACAAACCGAGCAGGATGCCTTCGGCATTGGCTTGTGCGACACTTTCGAGAGTAAGATGGTCCAGTCCTGCGCCGTGAACCACACTCGCAATCTTTTTTGCTCCGGCGTTACGGAGCGCGCACACACCATTCGCCGCTGCATGGCGCGCGCGATCAAGAGTGAATTCGGTTTGTTTGCCCAATCCTACCACACAGACGCGCTCGGCAGGCAATTTATCGAAGGTGTGCACGATGGTGGTGCTACCTAACTTGCCCTTGATTTCGCCTTGCTTGATCATTCGGGTGAGCAAACCGCGCAATTTCTTATCTACCGCCCCTGCTGCACCGTCAGGCGACATTGCCCCTTCGAACAAATTTACCACAATGCCATCGCCTTTCCATGTCGTAATGTCACCGCTTTGCACTTTGAGTTCCATTTTTGCCTCCTTCGAAAATACATTTGTTCACAAAGGTCACGAAGGAACACGAAGAAAAACCTTCGTGAATCTTCGTGTCCTTCGTGGATCTTTTCATCCGTCGTGGCGGGCGCACGCGCCCATGAACAACTCCTTGCAAAAATATGTTTGTCCACGAAGGTCACGAAGGAACACGAAGAAAAAATCTTTGTGTCTCTTCGTGTTCTTGGTGGATATTTTCATTCGTCGTAGCGGGCGCATGCGCCTATGAACAACTCCTCCTTCGAAAACGTTAGACAAATTTCAAATTTGCCCTACGTTGTAACTACTCAGCCCCGGACAGCGATCGCTGTCGGTTAGAAACCGACGGCTAACGCAAACCGATGGCTGAGCCTGAATTTCGCGTTGTTGTACGGGCGAAAAATCTTTTGCCCCTTACGGGAACAATCCCACTCATCCCCCTGCCCTCTTCTCTCCCCGTTTGCGGGAAGAGAAGGGGGAAATGGGAGTAGTGGTGAGGGCGGGCGGCAAATCCGCCCGCCCTCACCACCTTCCCTTACTGATTCCCCCTCCCCACGCCGCAGAGCGGCGTGGGGAGGGAGCAAGGGGGTGGGGCTTTTGCACGATGGGCGAAAATCTATTTGCTATTGTTTACATCAAATTCGCCCAGATAGCGCCCGGCGCGCGCGACATCGTGCTCGTGTTTGAGTAACACGGTGAGTGTGTTCGCCAGAGTTTTCTCATCAATGTTTTGCGCGTTCAGAGTCACCAGCGCGCGTGCCCAATCCAGCGTCTCGCTGATACTGGGATGCTTTTTGAGATCGAGTTGGCGTAGGCGATGCACTAACTGGACGGCTTGTTGTGCAAGGTGTGGCGCAAGGTCAGGCACTTTGAGGCGCACGATGCGTAATTCCGATTCGATGGTGGGATAGTCAATGAACAGATAGAGGCACCGCCGTTTCAAGGCTTCGGAGAGTTCGCGCGTGTTGTTGCTGGTGAGAACCACAAACGGCGTATGCCGCGCGCGAAGCGTACCGAGTTCGGGAATACTGACCTGAAAATCACTCAACACCTCGAGCAAGAACGCTTCAAATTCTGCATCCGCGCGATCAATCTCGTCAATCAACAGGAGCACGGGTTGTTCCGCGAGGATGGCGCGCAAGAGTGGGCGCGGCAACAAAAAACGCGTGGAGAAGAAAACGTCCTCTTCCGCCGCCAGACGATCAGCCGCCTGAGTGAGTGTTTGCGCGCCGCGCAACACATCGTGCAGTTTGTCACGCAAGAGTTGCGTGTAGAGCATTTGCTTGGCGTATTCCCATTCGTACAGGGCTTTGGTCTCGTCCAGTCCTTCGTAACACTGCAAACGAATTAATTCGCGCTGGAGCGCGCTGGACCACGCTTTGGCGAGTTCGGTCTTGCCCACGCCGGCGGGTCCTTCCACCAGCACGGGTTTGTTCAATCGCGTAGCAAGAAAGATGACGGTGGCAATCTCATCGGTGGCAATGTACTGTTGGGCAGCGAGTGCCTCTTTGACTTGATTTATACTCTGGAACATTCGTCTCCTTACGAAAAAATGACCGCTGACGGACGACCGCTGCCCTTGAACGTGAAAGGGCGTGAAGGAGCGCGACAGGGGGCGAATGGATGCCAGGCATTTTTCATCTTTCGCGGCGGGCGCGAGCGCCTATCAGCCACTCCGAAAACAAGTTTGTCCACAAGGTCACGAAGAAAAGACCTTTGTGAATCTTTGTGTCCTCGGTCACTCGTTGCATTCGATGGTTGGTGAACGTATGTTTATGAACAACCTGTCGTCAACGTGTCTGCGGCGTTTTTGGTTTGTTGCCATTGTAGCGCGTCCTGCCCAAAACGTCAACCGCCTTTTTCAGTTTTCAGGGGTGTATTTCAGTTTGGGGCAAGCTTCTCAGCCCACCTTTTGCACTTTTGCAAACGCATAGCCCCACCCCCTGCCCTCTCCCCGTTGGGGCGAAAAATTTTTTCGCCCCAACGGGGAGGGGGAGTCAAAGGACGGGGTGGTGGCGAGCGGCGAAGCCGCCCGCCACCACCCCGTCATCCCCCTTCTCTCCCCGCGTCGCGGGGAGAGAAGGGAGCAGGGGGATGAGAGGGGATTGCTCAAGAGCACGGCGGCGAAATTTATGGCTCAAGCGGATTTGCCCCCAAACTGAAATGCTCCCCTTTATCAGTTGCAGTTGGGAGCATTTCAGTTTGCTTGCCTCTTGCCATACCACTCAAAATCGTGTAAACTACACACGGGCGTATTTCAAACTCACCTATCACCTCACCGAGGAGACAAAATGAAGACACGCGATCATTCGAAATTGTTTCAAGACCTCGCGGCAGAGTATGCCCAGCATTCCCCTACCTCTGCGATGTTACACACGCGTGCGCAGCAAACGATGATTGATGGTGGCAGCCATCCACTTCGCCTCATTCGTCCGTTTCCCCCGCGTCTGGTCCGCGCTCAAGGTGCCTACATCTATGATGCCGATGGGCATTCAATTCTGGATTTCTGGCAAGGGCATTATACCAACATTTTGGGGCACAATCCTGCTGTGATTATAACCACACTCGCGCGCGCATTCGAATCGGGTTGGGGGCTGCAAACCGGCTTTACCGATCAACTGCAAATCGAACTGGCGGAAATCATCTGCAAGCAAACGCAATCAGAGCGCGTGCGTTTTACGACCAGCGGCGCGCTGGCAACGATGAATGCCATTATGCTCGCGCGCGCGTTCACCGGGCGCGAACTGGTGATGAAAGTGGGAGGCGGCTGGCATGGCGCGCAACCCTGGGGCCTGGTAGGAGTCAACTTTGCTCATCGCGCAAATCCCTGGCGCATCGAAAGTCAGGGCTTGCCGAGTTCTCTGGTCAACGAGGTGGTCATCACGCGCTACAATCGCCCTGACATTTTGCGCGCGCATTTTCAGCAGTATGGCGATCGGCTGGCGTGTTTCATCGTCGAACCGTTTATGGGGGCGGGCGGGTTTATGCCGGCGACGCGCGAGTATCTGCGCACCGCGCGTGAACTGTGTGACCATTACGGCGTCGTCTTGATTTTCGACGAAGTGATTAGCGGCTTTCGTTTTCGTGCCGGCACGCTGGGCGCGCTGTACAACATCCAGCCCGATTTGACCACGCTCGCCAAGATTGTTGGCGGTGGAATGCCGGTGGCGGCCGTCGCAGGACGCGCGGCGATTCTCCAACTGTGCGGACGCGCCGGGGGGAATCGCGTGCGCTTTATGGGTGGCACCTACTCGGCGCATCCCGCCTCGCTGCTTGCCGCAAAAACCTTGCTTGCCTATCTGGTGGAACACGAACAGGAAATCTATCCGCGCCTTGCGCAACTGGGCGCGCAAATGCGTCAGGTTATCGAAGCGGCATTCCGCACCGAGGGAATTTTCGCGCGCTGCACAGGCTATCCCAATGATGCGCTGGGCGGCAGTTCGTTCGCTGTGCCACAATTTCCATATGACGAGAATCAATCGCTCGATAGCCCCGATGAGGTGAATGATCCTGGCTTGTGTGATGTCGAGTTGCGCGATCACATCTTTCAACTGGCGTTACTGTTGGAAGATGTGCACGTAGTTCATGGTGGCGGCGCGGTCAGTATGGCGCACACGGAACATGACCTTGCGCGTTTGGGCGACGCCGCGCAGCGCGTAGCGCGACGCATCAAAAAATATTTGTGAGTCAAAGGAGTAGAACCATGGCTAAACCGATTCGTGTGATTCAGTACGGTCTGGGACCCATCGGTTGCGCGATGGCGCGTCACGTTCTGGAGCGCCCCGGTTTGCAACTGGTTGGCGGGGTGGACATTGACCCGAACAAGGTCGGTAAAGATGTGGGGCAAGTGATCGGACTGGAGCGCGATCTGGGCATCACGGTCGTGCCCAAACTGGCTGACCTCAAGAAAAAAGCTGATGTGGTTCTTCACACCACTAGTTCGTACTTTGATTTGTTCAAATCTCAGATCATCGAGATTGTCAAAGCCGGCTACGACGTAGTTTCGACGGCAGAAGAATTGTCGTTCCCATGGCTTGCGCATCCCAGAGAAGCCAGAGCGATTGATGCGGCCGCCAGGCGCGCCGGCAAAACGGTACTCGCGACCGGCGTCAATCCCGGTTTTCTGATGGACTCGCTGCCGCTCTATCTCACCGCGATCTGTCAGCGCGTCGAGCGCGTCGAAGTGGTGCGCTTGATGAACGCATCAAAACGGCGTGGCCCCTTTCAGAAAAAAATCGGTTCGGGAATGACGGTAGCCGAGTTCAACGCTGAAATGAAAAAGGGTCGAATGGGACACGTCGGCTTGCCCGAATCGGTGGGAATGATTTTTGACACGCTCGGCAAGAAACTAGTCAAGTTTGAAACAACGGTGGAGCCGGTGGTGGCAGACAAGCCGGTGAAAACCGAATTTTTCACTGTGGCGCCCGGCTATGTGCGCGGCTTGAAACAGGTCGCGCGTGGCTATGCACCCGAAGGTGAATTTGTCACGCTCACATTCATCGCCGCGCTCGACGAACCCGATGAACACGATGCCATCACCATCACAGGCAAACCCAATTTGCGTGTGCGTCTGGAAGGAACGCACGGCGACATTGCGACGATTGCGATTGCGGTCAATGCGATCAAGCGCGTGTTCAAGGGACCACCCGGCTTGATGACAATGCGCGATCTTCCCCTCGTGACAATGTGGTAAGCGGTTATGTCAGTGATTGAGGCGCTACTGGCGACGTTGCCGCCAGGACGTGTGGAGGCGGTATGCATCGGCGCGTTCTGGACTGCGGTGGTCGTGGAGACGCACGGGACAAGGCAGTGTGGACTTGCGGCAACGCATTATCCCGACGCGCGTCACGACAGTGATGCGCCCGCCGTACGCGATGCTGGCACATTGCTGGAGCGTGACGCGCGTGCCCTAGCGGAACGCGCGCGCTCGACGAGTTTGATGGAAGTGGCGTTGGGTCTTGCGACGATCAACGCGCTGTTGCCCAAACACCCGTACGCCTGGACGAACGTGAACGCCGAAGAGGTGATCGCGCGCGATGGAGCGGGCAAGCGAGTGGTGGTGGTAGGGCATTTCCCTTTTGTCTCGCGTTTGCGTGAACGCGTGGGCACACTGTGGGTGCTGGAGCAACAACCGCGGCCGGGGGATTTGCCCTCCCACGAAGCCGCGCGCGTGGTTCCTCAGGCGGATGTGCTGGCTCTCTCTGGCACCACGCTCATCAATCACACCTTTGATGCGTTGATGGCATGGCGGCGTCCCGAAACGCGCGTGCTGGTTGTGGGTCCCAGTACACCGCTCTCGCCTGTTCTGTTCGATGTGGGGGTGCATTTCCTTTCGGGTGCCATCGTTGAAAATATCGAGGGGGTGATGCGTGGTGTGAGTCAGGGGGCAACTTTTCGGCAACTGCATCGTTTGGGTGTGCGTCTGGTCACGCTCGAACGGATGCCGGATTGACGACGGAGGACGAAGGACGAAAGACGGAGGACGAAAGACGCAGAGGTGGCCGTCTCTGATTTTCTCCTTGGTCTTGATGCAAGGAGAGGAGGAAATGTACATTCTGAATGAAGAACGTGGGCAAGGATTGATGGAGTATGGTCTGATCATTTTCTTGGCTGCTATCATCGTCGTCCTTATTCTCACCGTGTATGGTTCGCAAGTGGCGAACCTTTTCAGCCGCGTGACCAGCCAGATCTCTGGATTGTGATGCCCGACTGGATTTTGCTGCTACCAATCATTTTTCCCGTCAGTGCTGCAATCATCCTTGCTCTACTAGTGCCGCGCGTTGACGTGGCGCGGCAAGCGGTGCTATGGCGCGGCGTGCTCCTCATCGAGATTGCGCTTGTGAATGTCGCGCCGGGTTCGCATCGCTGGGTTGTGACTGTGTGGGAGCGCACGGGATACACACTTGCGCTGCAACTGGACGGTGTCACACAACTGGTTGTGCTGACGATGCTCGTCCTGTTTTTGGCGCGCGAACTGGTTGCGCCCGCGCGTGTTGATCTGCTCGTGCTGTTGGTGCTCGGTGCCGCGATTCTCTTTGCCGCTGCCGATGGGCTTTTGATGCTGCTCGTGGCGTGGACGTTGCTTGACCTCGCGTTGTTTGTGTGGCGCTGGGCGCGCCAGATCGAACGCGAGAGCGCGTCGCACAGTCTGGCGTTGGGTTTGTTGACGGGAATGATGTTGTACGCGGGCGCGCTGATCGCGCGCGCGGATGGGGGAGTGTTGTTCGCGCTCGCGCTGTGGGCGCGATTGGGCTTGTTCCCCTTTCACACGCTCCTGCCCGCGCGCGGTGCGGACGAGTACGATGTGTGGGTGTCGCGCGGTATTCCGCTCCTTGCGGCTGCCAATGTGTGGCTGCACTGGGACGCGTTTCGCATCACTGCACCGTACACCTTGATTGGCATACTTGGCGGTGCAAGTTGGATCGTCATCGCGCTGTGGATGTGGCGTACTGCGGATGCCACACGCGCGCTGGGGTTCGCTGCGATGCATGCGTTGACGTTCGTACCATTGAGCATCGCGCTGGGTGATGAGGCAGGAGTCGCGCTGGCGTTATGGCAAACACTTGCTGTTGCGTTCGCGTTGTGCCTCGGGGAGATGGCACTGCGCTGGCGCGCGGAAACGCGCGTGATTTTACCACGTTGGGTGGGAAGATTGGCGCTGGGCGCGCTGGCGGGTTTACCGCTCACGCCGGCGTTTCTGGGACGTATGGGGACCTACGTCGTCCTCGCCGAACGCGGCGAATGGTTGGTGCTGACATGGGTGTTCATCACGACGTTGAGTGTGTTCGCGCCGTTGTGGTACCGGCTGGGCACACTCACCGATAGCCCGACGCGTGTGCCAACACGTGGCGAAAGGACTGGGGTGATTCTCGCGCTCGGCGCGTTTGGCGTGCTGGCGTTGGCGATGCCTTTCCTTACCCCTGCGTTGGGGATCGCCGAAGCAAGCGCGCGCGCACTCGAGCGGGTGATCTGGACGGATAACGCGTTCGGTGTTTGGCTGAGCGTGAGCGTTTTGCTGATACCGTTCCTCGGCGCGTTTTTCTTGCGCGCGTCGGCGCTGGCCGCTCCGCGCGCCAATGCGCTGGTGGCACGGCTCGCGCGCGCTGGCGATTTAGAGTGGTTCACGCGCGCGGTGACACGGGGCGGCTGGCGTCTGGGTGTCTTGGTACGGGACGCCTTTTCACTCACCGAAGAAAATCTGACGGTGTGGATTTTGTTTGCCGCGCTGTGGAGTGCTATCTTCATCGCGATTTCACGGTGACGGAACAATCGAGCGCGATCAATCGTCTATGGGGTAGCACAGGATCGCATTGTGCATTCGGCGGTCGGCGGCGGCGCAGCGTCGCAGGAAAACGGGAATGCGACGCTGCGTCCGAGTCTGTCGGCGGTCGTATCTTTGAAGGAGGTAAAATGACCCGTCGTATCACTGTGGCGATTATCGCGATGGTGCTCGTCATCGTGAGCGCGCTGTTGTTTTATGTGGCAATGACACCGCGTCTTGCGCCGTCACCTGCCGATGCCGGCCTAGTGACTGCGAGCACACAACAGGTAACAATGGACACGAGTGGAATCTTTGTTTCGGGCACGGGAAAAGTGCGCATCACGCCGAATATCGCGACGGCGAACGTTGGTGTGGAAATCACGACCGCTACTCTCGCGGAGGCAACGAGTCAGGCGGACTCGAAAATGAATGCGATCATCACTCGCCTCAAAGGTCTGGGTATCGCCGAAAAGGACATTCAGACAACCAGTTACAACATTACGCCGCTCACGCAACAACCGCGCCCTGGCGTGACACCTGCAATTACCGGCTATCGCGTCCACAATCAACTCAGCATCACGATTCGCAAAATCGAGGATGTGGGCAAAGTGCTGGATGCGGTAGTGGCGGCCGGCGCGAATAACGTCTATGGCCTTTCCTTCGGTATAGATGATCCAGCGCCGTATCAACAGCAAGCGCGTGCGGCAGCGATCAAAGCGGCACAGGACAAAGCCAGGCAACTGGCTCAGGCGGCGAATGTAACGCTCGGCAAGGTCATTTCGATTAGCGAAAGTGGCGCGGTGCCTGTGCCGATGGTCCGCACGGTTTCGGCGGTAATGTCGGGCGAAGGCACCGTACCGATTGAGACCGGCGAGTTGGAGATTAGCGTGACGGTAGAAATGCGGTTTGCGATTCAATGAAACACACAAGGCGAGGGTTTTGTTCCTCGCCTTGTGTGTTTTCAATTCATCTGTTCCTTCTTATGAGTTGAATCCGCACGCTAGGCATTTGCGCTCACTCTGTGAGATGCGTGTAAGGTAAAAAAGGTTACACCACCGAAGTGCACCTGAATTATTCTCTTTGACGCAGCGCGCAAACTGTGCTATACTGAGAACAGCATAATAATATATTATTATCTAGTCTTCTGGAGAACCGATGCCTCCGCAGCGCTTTACCCCTCTGTATCGCTGGCTGGCAGAGACACTCCGCGAGGATTTTAGGCGCGGTGTGTACAAGCCGGGCGATCTCTTGCCCACCGAACGTGAGTTGACGCAACGCTACGGTCTCAGTAGCATCACCGTCAATCGCGCCATCAACGAGTTGGCGCGGGAAGGGTGGTTGTACCGCAAAGCCGGTAAAGGCACTTTTCTCAAGCGCGATCGCATCGAAGAGCGCTTGGGGCGCCTGACCTCGTTTGCTGAAGAGATGCAAAGCCGGCGCCTCGTTCCTCAGTACAAACTCCTCCGCGCGCACGCTGTCACCCCTCCCCTAGACATTGCGCGCGCGCTGCAAGTGAAACCTTCTGCGCAAGTGTTTTTAATCGAACGACTCCATTTGGCAAAGAACGAACCGCTCGCGCTCGCGCGCGGCTATTGGCAGTACGACATTGGCGCGCAACTGGCGCAGCGCGACCTCAACAAGATTCCGCTCTACGAGACGGTGGAACGCGAGTTGGGCATTCCACTTTTGGAGGCGGACGAGTCCATCAGCGCGACGGACGCGGATGCGGAACTGGCGCGGCATCTGGAAATTCCGCGTCGCGCGCCACTACTGTTGCAAGAACGCTTGACGTTTACAACCGAGATGCGCCCGGTGCATTTCACGCTGACGTACTTTCGGGCGGATCGCTACAAATACAAGATTCGGCTCTCACGATAATCTTTTCAAATTCATTTCATCAAGGAGTGAAAAATGAGAACCAAAATTTTGCTCGTCGTTCTGGGCTTGACGATCGTCGCGGTGCTGATTGCCGCGTGCGCGAGCGAGCCACCCAAACCCACCGAGGCGCCGTACCCGACCAAGCAGATCACCTACATGATTCCGTTTGATCCGGGCGGACAATCGGACCGCGAGGCGCGGCGGCAACAACCGTTCCTCGAAAAATCGCTGGGGCAAAAAGTGGTCATTGACTACAAGGTCGGCGGCGGCGGCGCGGTCGGCTGGGCAGAACTGGTGCGCGCCAAACCGGACGGCTATTACATCGCCGGCATCAACCTGCCGCACATCATCTTGCAGCCGCTCCAGCAAGACACCGGCTACAAGACCGAACAGATTTTGCCCGTGGTGTTCTTCCAACGCACGCCGTTGGGTCTGGCGGTGCCAGCGGACAGCCCGTACAAAACCGTAAAAGAATTCATTGACGCTGCCAAAGCCAAGCCCGGTGAAATCACTGTGGGCGGGTCGGGCACGTTCTCGGGTCATCACATCGCCACGTTGCGCTTGCAGAAACTCGCGGGCGTCAAGTTCAACTACGTGCCGTTCACCGGCGCCGCGCCGCAAATGACCGCGGTGCTGGGTGGTCACGTCAACGCGGTGATCGCCAACTCGGACGATCTGGTCAAGTACAAGGACAAGTTGCGCGTGCTGGCAATGGCGGACGCGGATCGCTTTCCGCTCCTCGCTGATGTGCCGACGTTCAAAGAATCGGGCATTGATATGATCGAAGCGATTGATCGCGGCGTCGGCGTTCCCGCCGGTACGCCCGATTACATCGTCAAAAAACTCGAAGCGGCGTTCCTCGAAATCGCCAAGAATCCCGATGTCATCGCGGATATGAAGAAGCAGGGCTTTGTCCCGCTGGCGATGGGCGCGGCAGAAAGTAAGGCGCACGTCGAAAAGATGCTCGCGACCTACAAAGAGTTAGTCAAGGACATCAAGTAATAGTCGCCAAGTCGGATAGTCGGATAGTCCAATGGACTATTTGACTATCCGACTATGTGACTCGTTGTGGAGGTGTGGCTTGCTCAAAACCTTACGCGGAGGCGATACGGCGTCGGGAATTTTTCTCATCATCATCGGCGCGATCGCGCTGGCGGCATCTACGACGATTGCGGAGGGCGCGGGCGGTCGTCTGCATCCGCGCACGCTCCCTATGGCGATTGGCGCGCTCCTGGTCATCGGCGGCGCGTGGCTCATCGTCTACGCGCGCAGTCCGCAGTATCGCGACAAGGAGATTGACTGGCCCGATCGCGCGGGATGGCGCAACTGGGGTGTGGCACTTGTGATGATGGTGCTGTATGCCGCGCTGATGCCGGTGCTGGGATTCATCCTCACGACGTTCATCTTCGTTGTGACGTTCATCGGCTATTTTGGCAAATTCAAATTCTGGGTCGCGCTGGCGTGGGGATTTGGCACGGTCGCGTTCATCTATCTGCTGTTCATTCGATTGTTGCAGATGGAATTCCCCGCTGGCGTGTTCGCACTTTGATCGGAGGACAAGGCAATGGATGCTTGGACTATGCTAGCGCAGGGCTTTGCCAGCGCACTCACTCCGATCAACTTGCTCTTTGCGCTGATCGGTTGCATTGCCGGCACACTGGTCGGCGTGTTGCCGGGTTTGGGACCGACCGCGGCGATTGCGATGTTGTTGCCGCTGACGACGATGCTGCCACCCGCGCCGGCAATCATCATGATGGCTGCCATCTACTATGGCGCGATGTACGGCGGCTCGACGACGGCGATCCTCGTCAACATTCCCGGCGAAGCGTCGTCTGTGCCGACCGCGATTGATGGCTATCAACTCAATCAACAAGGGCGCGGGGGACCTGCGCTCGGCATCTCGGCGATTACGTCGTTCGTCGCCGGAACGATCGGCGTGGTGGGGCTGACGTTTTTCGCGCCGCTCTTGTCCCAGGTGGCGCTCGCGTTCGGTCCGCCGGAATATTTCGCGCTCGCGTTCCTGGGTTTGTCGCTCATCATCAGTTTGTCCGGGCGCGCGCTCGTCAAAGGAATTCTCGCCGCGGCGTTCGGTTTGCTGACCGCGATAATCGGACTTGATCCGCTGACCGGCGTCGCGCGGCTGACGTTCGGACAACCATTGTTGATGGCGGGCATCGAGTTCGTGCCGATCATTATGGGCTTGTTTGCCATCAGCGAAGTGTTGCTGAACGTCGAATCGTCGGTGCGCGGCATTTTGGCCGATCAGAAAATCGAGTGGCTGCCGTCGTGGCAAGACATCAAGGAAACATGGGGCGCAATGTTGCGTTCCGGTTTTCTCGGCTTTTTTATGGGCTTGATTCCCGGTTGTAGCCCCGCGGTCACATCGTTTATGGCGTACGATCTGGAGCGCCGTGTGTCGAAACATCCGGAACGTTTCGGCAAGGGCGCGATGGACGCGGTCGCTGCCGTCGAAGGCGCGAATAACGCAACGGCGAGTGGTGGATTCGTGCCGCTCTTCTCGTTCGGCATTCCGTCGGGACCCGCGCTGGCTGTGTTGCTGGGCGGTTTTATGATGTACGGCTTGCAACCGGGTCCGCGCTTGATGACGGAGCAACCGCAACTGTTGTGGACGATCATCGCGAGTATGTACATCGGCAATGTGATGTTGCTCGTCTTGAATCTGCCGCTCGTTGGAGTGTGGGCGCGGATGGCGCTCATTCCCTTTCCGATTCTCGGTCCGCTGATCGTCGCATTCACGTTCATCGGCGCGTATTCGCTGCGTTTCCAGATGCTCGATATCTGGATCGTTTTGCTCTTTGGCGTGATTGGCTACTTGATGCGCAAGTTCGGTTTTCCAGTCGCGCCGATGGTGCTGGCGGCGGTGCTTGCCAAGATGCTGGAAACATCGTTGATGCAGTCGCTCGTGATTTCGCAGGGCTCGGCACTCATCTTTTTCACGCGCCCAATTTCGGTAGTGTTTATGCTCGTCGCGCTCTTTTTCATCGCGCGTGGAATCTGGTTGCAGGTGAAAACTCCGTCGGAAAATGTAGCGCTGGAGGAAAGTGACGTATAAATCAGACGAATGACGAAGGACGAATGACAAAGGATGAAAGGCGGACGCTTTCGTCGTTGGTTGTTCGTCCTTTGTCAATCCAACAGGAGGTTGAATGAAACACGCTATTCTGATGCACGAACCGAATGACGATGTGGGGGTCGCCGTTCGCGATTTGAAGGCGGGCGAGGAGGTCAGCGCGGTGACGCTCGAAGGTCAACCCGTCGGCACGGTGAAATTGGTGAACGATGTGCCGCTCGGGCACAAGGTCGCGATGAGAGACATTCCCGCTGGCAAAGATGTGCTCAAGTACAATCGTGTCATTGGCGTTGCTACACAAGCCGCGCCGCGCGGCTCGCATGTGCACACGCACAATCTTAAAACCAAGAGGTGGAAATGATCAAGCCACAAGACCTCAAACTGCTCGGCTATCGGCGTCCCGATGGACGCTTTGGCGCGCGCAATCATGTCCTCATCATCCCGGTAGACGACATTTCGAACGCGGCGGCGGAAGGTGTGGCGCGCCTCATCAAAGGGACGATGGCGTTGCCGCATCCGTACGGTCGCTTGCAATTCGGCGAAGATCTGGAGTTGACCTTCCGCACACTCGCGGGGCAGGGTCGCAATCCGAACTGCGCGGCGGCGGTCGTCATCGGCATCGAGCCGAACTGGACGAATCGCGTCGTCAAAGAAATCGAAAAGACCGGCAAGCCGGTCGCTGGCTTTAGCATTGAACGGGTCGGTGACTTGAAAACAATCGAAGCCGCGGCGCGCAAAGCGATGGAATTTGTGCAGTACGCGAGCGAACTCCAGCGTGAACCATTCACGGTCAAGGACCTGGTGATGTCCACCAAGTGCGGCGAATCGGACACGACCTCCGGGCTTGCGGCGAATCCAACCGTTGGGCGCGTGTTCGAACGACTGGCGGACGCGGGCGCCAAGTTGATCTTCGGCGAGACGACCGAGGTGACCGGCGGCGAAGACATCATCATGGAAAAATGCGTCACGCCGGAAGTCGCCGCTGCCTTCAAAGCCGCGTTCGACGATTATCAGCGTCTCATCGAAAGTCAGGGTGTTTCCTTGCTCGGCTCGCAACCGACCGAGGGAAACATTCGCGGTGGTCTCACGACGATCGAAGAAAAAGCGCTGGGCAACATCCAAAAAGCCGGGCGCTGCAAGATCGTTGACTTTTTAAAGCCAGCAGAAGAGCCGCGCAAACCCGGTTTGAGTTTTATGGATTCATCGTCCGCAGCGGCGGAGATGGTGACGCTGTGCGCGGCGGCAGGTTCCATCGTGCATTACTTTCCGACCGGACAGGGCAACGTCATTGGTAACCCGGTGATTCCGGTCATCAAATTGTGCGCGAACCCGCTGACTGTTGCGACGATGAGCGAACACATTGACGTTGACTTGACGGGCTTGTTGCGCATCGAAATCAATCTCGATCAAGCCGCTGATCTCGCGCTGCAAATGCTCGAACGCACCATCAATGGTCGCCTGACGGCGGCGGAAGCGTTGCGACACGAGGAGTTTGTGTTGACCAAGTTGTATCGGAGTGCGTGACGAACGACGAAGGACGAAAGACGAATGCTTTCGTCCTTCGTCATTGGTCTTTCGTCTCTCACAGGAGTTCTTGTGTCCGACTTTCAAATTCCCTACGCCAAAACCCACCTCACCTTCTCTCTCCCCGATTCGCTTCACGTTGAACGACTTGCACCTGCGCCGATTCCGCCGGTGTCCGATGCGATGCGCGCGGTAAACGATGCGCTCGAGCATCCACTCGGCCATTTTCGATTTGAAGATTTCGCGCGCGCGCAATCGGTGGCGATTGCGATCAACGACAAGACGCGTCCGGTGCCGCTGGCGCTGCTGTTGCCACCACTGTTGCAAAAACTCGCGCGCCTGGGCATCCCCGATTCTGCGATCAAGCTGATCATTGGCGTTGGCACGCACGCGCCGATGCCGCGCGAAGAATTTGGCGCGGTGGTTCCGCCTGAGATTCTCGCGCGCTATCGCGTCATCAGTCACGATTGCGATGACGCGTCGCTCCACGTTTTTCTTGGCACAACGACACGCGGAACGCGCGTGCTGTGCCATCGCGAGTACGCGCACGCCGATTTGCGGATCGCGATTGGCGACATCGAGCCGCATCAGTTCATGGGTTTTTCGGGCGGTGTGAAGAGCGCGGCGGTAGGCGTAACCGCGCGCGAAACGATCGCGCACAATCACGCCTTGATGATGGAGCCGAACGCGTATCAGGGACGTTACGACGATAATCCGGCGCGGCAGGATTGCGAAGAGATCGGCAAAATCATCGGCATCCATTGCGCGCTCAATTCGGTGATTGATGAGCACAAGCGTATCGTCGGCGTGTTCGCGGGCGAGCCGGTCGCGGTGATGCGCGCGGGGATGCCACTCGCGCTCGATGTGTATCGCGTGAACGTGCGCGCGCTATTCGATCTGATGATCGTTTCAGCGGGAGGACATCCCAAGGACATCAATGTTTATCAAGCGCAAAAAGCGGTGGGGCATGCGATGCCGGTGATGAAACGCGGCGGTACGCTCATCTGGGTTGCCGCGTGTCCTGAGGGCGCGGGGAGCAAGGTGTACGAGGAGTACGTCGCGCAGTTTTCGTCGCACGAAGCAGTGCTGGAGCATTTCAAGCGCGCGCCGTTTCAGTTGGGCAAGCACAAGGCATGGCAGATCGCGCGCGACGCGACGCAGGTGCGTTTGCTGATGGTCACCGAGTTGCCACCCGACCTCGCGCGCAAACTGCTTTTGCCGCGCGTCGAATCGCTAGATGCCGCGCTCGCGCTTGCCCTGCGCGATTTGCCACGTGATGCGCGCGTGGGTATAATGCCGGTGGGGAATGTGACGGTACCGGTGATTTCAGATTGATGATTTTAGATTTTCGATTGGATCGGTTGATCGTGTTGTCAGACGCTAGGCAAACGGTGCGACGGGTACAAGTTCTGCTCGCGCGGCCACCTGGCCTTCTGCAACTTGAGCGACACGGTGCAACAAACTGGCGTGATAGTAACGCGTGCCACAATGATCACAGATGCCAATCGGCACGTTTTCCAGAATGACGAACCCATCTTTGTGCTTGAATGATTCGCGCCTGACGATTTTTTCGCGCACGACACCGTCACAGTATTCGCATTTGTATCCGTACATTTTCTAATGGCGTTGCACTGTTTCCTGTTCAACCTACTTGACAGCACAAGAGGTGTTCAAACAAATTGGTTTGCACAGTACGCCTTGACCCCACTTATCCCCCTGCCCCCTTCTCTCCCCGCTATGCGGGGAGAGAAGGGG